>JBEDHT010000162.1:0-4958 GCA_041174025.1 Pseudomonadota bacterium | reverse complement strand
GCATAGAAAATATCATGTAAATGCTCGGTGAATGATCCGGGTTGGGAGAGTGATGGTTAGTCCGTGACAGCAGTTGCAAGTTCATCCATAATCCGGGAAACCCGATGACGGCAAGTCGCGGTTTTCCGAGGTTTGACTATAGCTTTTCGGACGGAACTTTTCCAGCTAGAACTTCCAATAATAAATAAACTCTAGTAGGCTAACCGGCGGCAGACGCTTGACACTTGTCAGGCGTTTTCTTAATTTAGCTGCCTCAATCAATTCAGCCACAATAATCTCCAACTGGATGTAGTTTAAGCATATGAGTACAGTAACTGTTGAGGCAAGTAATCTGACCCGTATCTACGGCGGGCGTGAGGCTGTCAGCGATGTCAGCTTCAATCTGAACAAAGGTGAAGTTCTCGGCTTTCTCGGGCCGAACGGTGCCGGCAAATCGACCACCATGAAAATGATTACCGGCAATCTTGCGCCCAGCGCAGGCGGTGTCAGGATCTGCGGCATCGACATGATTGAAAATCCCAAGGAGGCCAAGGCGCTGATCGGCTATCTGCCGGAATCGCCGCCACTCTATCGTGAGCTCACGGTGGACGAATATCTGGCGGTGGCCGCCAGGTTGCATGGCGTCAAGGGCGCCCATGTGAAGAAAGCCGTCGAGCGCGCCAAGGAGCGCTGCGGTCTCACCGAGATGAGCAAGCGCTTGATCGAGAATCTTTCCAAGGGTTACCAGCAACGCGTCGGTATCGCCCAGGCCATCATTCACAATCCCATGGTAGTGATTCTGGATGAACCGACCGTCGGCCTCGACCCGATACAGATTCGCGACATTCGTGCGCTGATCAAGGAATTGGGCGGTGAGCACAGCGTGATTCTCTCCACCCATATCCTGCCGGAAGTCGAGATTGTCTGCGACCTCGTGCAGATCATTCACAAGGGCAAGCTGGTGTTCAGCGGCGGTATCGACGTTCTGAAACAGCAGCGCACGGGCAACAAGCTGCTGCTCGGCCTCGCCCATCCGCCTGCACAGGAAGCCCTGCTGGCGATCGAGGGCGTGGTTGCCGTAGAAGCCGCGCAGGACGGGCTGCTGCGTGTTCGATTCAATGAGGGGCAATCGCCGGCCGAAGCCATCGTACAGGCGGCGGTCAGTAATGGCTGGGGCCTGCGCCAGATCAATCCGGATCAGACCAGTCTCGAAGATGTGTTCGTGCAGCTGACCTACCAGGAAGCGGCCTGACCGGCCCGCCAATTATCCAGAGCGTTAACCGAGGTTCATCCCCATGATTTTCAATATTGTCAGAAAAGAGCTGAAAAGCCTGTTCTCATCCCCGATGGGCTGGGTTGTGCTGGCTTTGCTCCAATTCGTTTTCGGCACCTTCTTTCTGATCGGTGTCGATCAGTACTTTCAAACCATGTCCGGCGCCATGCGGCCCGAGCAGCGTATCGGCATCACTGCCTTCGTCGGTCAGAATGTGTTCGGCATCGCTTCCTTTGTCATGCTGTTTGCGGTGCCGTTGCTTTCCATGCGCCTCATCAGCGAAGAACGGCGCCAGCAGACCCTCACCTTTCTGTTCAGTGCGCCGCTGTCGATTACTGAAGTCGTACTGGGCAAGTTTCTCGGTCTGGTCAGTTTTCTCAGTATCGTCATCGTATTCATCGCTGCGATGATTTCTTCCATGAACCTGTGGACCGAAGTCGATTTCGGCTACATCTTTTCCAATGTTCTTGGTCTCTGGCTGCTGGTCGCCAGCTTTTCGGCGCTGGGCATTTACGTTTCCAGCCTGACCAGCCAGCCGGTGGTGGCGGGCATCATTACTTTTATCGCGCTGTTTGCGCTCCTGATTCTCGATCATTTTCTCGCGGGCGATCCTACCAGCACCATGGCTTATCTTTCCCTGATGCGCCATTTCGAGCCTTTCTCGCGCGGTCTGCTCGATACCAAGGATTTTGCATATTTCATCCTCTTTATTATCACTTTCCTGACTTTGACGATCCGTCGTCTCGATGCAGATCGTCTGCGCGGCTGATTGGAACAGATTGAAATGAAAACAAACCGCAAATTACGTTTACAACTGATGATGCAGAACAGCTTCTTCGTGTTGCTGTTTCTGGTGCTGATATTCCTGATCGGCTTTTTGTCACGTGAATATCATGTCTCGCGCGATGTGACGCACAGCACGCGCAACACACTGACCGAAGGCAGTATCAATGTGGTCAATCAAATGCAGGGGCCGGTCAATGTGCGGGTGTTTGTCTCGCAGGATGACCAGTACCGCAAGACGATCAACGACTTCATTTCCCGTTATCAGCGTGCCAAGCCTGATATGAAAGTGGAATTCATCAACCCTGCCGAGGAGCCCAAGCTGGCACAGGATGCCGGTATCCGCGCCGAGGGCGAGATGATTGTCGAATACCAGCAACGGGAAGACCGGCTGGTACCGCCTTATGTCGAACAGGACATGACCAATCTGCTGGTGCGGCTCTCGCGTAGCAAGGAACGCGCCGTGATGTATCTCGACGGTCATGGCGAGCGCAATCTGATCGGTTTGAAAAACCATGATATCGGCGAATTCGGCACCCAGCTTGAGAAGAAGGGTTTCAAGCTGGCCAATCCCGACCTCACGCTGGTGCAGGAAGTCCCGGCTAACGGTGCAATGCTGGTGATTGCCAGCCCGCAGGTGGATATCAGCGAGATCGAAGTTGCCAAGATCAAACGGTACATCGAGGGCGGCGGTAACCTGCTCTGGATGCTGGATGACGAGAACCTGCGCGGACTGGAGCCGATTGCCGAGTATCTGGGCCTGCAGATCACGCCCGGCGTGGTGATCGATCTTTCCTCATCGCAATACGGCGCCGACCCCAAGGTGGCTTTTGCCCATACTTATGGCGAGCATGCGATCACCAAGAACTTCATGTTGCGTACCTTGTTCCCAGAGGCGCGCATGCTCGATGCCAAGGATTCGTTCGAGTTCGGCTGGAAGGTGAGCCGTCTGGTCGAAGTGGCACCCAACGGCTGGCTTGAGACCGGCAAGGTGGATGCCAACACCAAAGTGGCGTTCGATAACAAGACCGACATTCCCGGCCCGATCAATATCGCTGTAGCGCTGGAGCGGGAGTACGGCAAGAAAGGCCAGCGTGTTGTTGTCATCGGCAACGGTAACTTCCTCGCCAATACCTTCATCGGCAACGGCGGCAACCTCGATCTGGGCATCAATATCGTCAACTGGCTGGCTGGCGACGACGATCTGATCACGATTCTGCCGAAGCCGCTGAAAGACGTGAATGTGGTGATTCCAAGCGACCCCTGGAACAAGTTCCTGACCATGCTGATCTTCTTCGGCTTCCGTCTGGTGCTGCCGATTCTGTTGCTGGTCGCGGGTATTGTCATCTGGTGGAAGAGACGTAAAGCATGATCAAGCGCTGGTTAGTCAATCTGGGATTACTGCTGCTGATTGCAGGTATTGTTGCTTTTCTTTATCTGCGGCCGCAGCCTGAGAGTGAAGGGCAAAAAGCGCACGAGATTTCCAGTCTCAAGCTCGGCGATTTCAGCCGGGTGAGCATTGAATTTCCTGCCAAGGCGCCCGTGGTGTTCGAGAAGATCGATGGTTACTGGCGCGTGACGCAGCCGATGAATGCGCGTGCCGACCAGATGTCGGTGCAGCGCATCATTTCGATTGTCGCTGCCACCAGCATGGAGAAATTCTCGACTGAAAACCTTGAGAAGTTCGGTCTTGATCAGCCCAAGCTCAAACTCAAGCTCGATCAGGAAGAGTTTCTGTTCGGCACTTATAACCCGGTCAGCAGCGAGCAATACATGGCCTACAAGGATGCCGTCTATCTGGTCGCTCCCACTTACAGCGAATCTGCCGGTTACCAGTTGCTGGAGATGCTGGACAAGTCGCCGTTGAAGCCTACGGAAAAAATTGCCGGCTTTGATTTTTCCTGGCTGGAACAATGGGAGGATATACGCCTCAATCTGGATCTGATCGATGGCAAATGGGTGCCTTCGACCGACAAGGCAAAGCCGGTGCAGGATGAGTTGAACGAATGGCTGGATATCACCTGGGTCAAAGCTGCAGCGAAATCGGTAGAGCCTTACACACCGGACCGCAACGCTACTTATCCTTCATTCAGGGTCAAGCTGCAGGGCGGCGGTCATGTGCATTTCGACAAGTTGCAGGAAGCGCCCGAGCTGTTGCTGGGCCGTCCGGACGAGGGGATGATTTATCATTTCGCGCCGGATATCGGCTTCGCCATGCTGAACCCGCCGCTGCATATCCCGCGGGAAGAGTAATCCCGGAAACCGCAGTTGACCGTTCGGCATGTGCTTGAATGCCCCGTAAACACCTGGATGCATAGCTTTGACGATGCAGTTTGCAGGATAATCCGGCGCCATGCCTGAATTGCCCGAGGTCGAAACGACGCGGCGCGGTCTCCTGCCTTTGCTGCAACAGACCGTCAGTCGCGTCGTCATCAGAAATCCTTCCTTGCGCTGGCCTGTTCCAGCGCATTTGTCGGAAACGCTCAACAATCAAAAGCTGCTCGAGTTAAGCCGTCGCGCGAAATACATACTCGCCCGTTTTGAATCCGGCAGCCTGCTGCTGCATCTCGGCATGTCGGGCCGCATCTGTTTGCTGGCGCAGGATGAGCCGCCGGGCAAACATGATCACTTCGATATTCATTTCACCGATGGTCAAGTGCTGCGTCTGCGCGACCCGCGCCGTTTTGGAGCGGTGCTGTGGGCGGGGCTTGAGCCGGAAAATCACATGTTACTCAAGGTGCTAGGGCCGGAACCGCTGGATGACGCATTCGATGGTGACTGGCTCTACAAGCAGCTGAGGAATAAAACGGCACCGGTCAAGAACGTCATCATGGATAGCCATCTGGTGGTGGGCGTGGGCAATATCTACGCCAGCGAGTCGTTGTTCCGCGCAGGCATACACCCTGAAACGCCGGCAGGAAAA
>JBEDHT010000161.1:0-2868 GCA_041174025.1 Pseudomonadota bacterium | reverse complement strand
GCTCCACATGCTGTCGACCACGGTGACATTGCGTTTGAATACGCTGAACAGCCAGCCGGCGAAAGCGAAAGCCAGCATCAGATAAAGGCCGGAAAGGTAAGCCTGCCAGTCAAACATGCTGTGCTGCTTTCTGCCGGGTGGTACCGGCATTATCAAGGTCATGGCCGTCGAACACGCTGGCAATGCGCAGCAGAACGGGCATCATCACACCCCAGCCGATGGCCAGCGCGAGCAGGGCCGGAGTTTCCTGCGTCAGCTCAAGCGCGCCCAGCGCCTGTCCGGCCAGATAGGCCAGCGGCCCGCCGCTCAGACCAAACAAGACCGCAAGCAGCGTTTTGCCGCGCAGCCAGCGCAGGCTCACGTTCAGCGTCGAGGCGAACAGCGCCCACAGCGTCGTCATCCAGAACGGCAGCAGCCATGACGGCCAGTCAGCCGCCGGGTATTGAATCCAGCCAAGAGACAGGAGCAGCTGGTCGAACAGGCTGCCGGCCACGGCTGCTACCAGCAGCAGTTTCACTGCCGCCAACGGTGCAGATGCATGCAGCAGGTGCCAGCCCAGCACCGGTAGCGCCAGCAGCGGGCCGAGCCAGGGCATGCCGTTGGCGCCGCCGAGCACGCAAGCAAACCAGCCGGCCTGAAATGCCGCGATATTGATCAGGGTGTTACGCATGCTTAATGTGACGGCCGTTCGAACAGATAGTGTGTAACCCACCATTCCTGGCCGTTGTTGTAACCGAACAGTTCGGCGCAGGACATGTAGAAGATGCGCCAGCGCATGCGCCACATGTCGGCGTTATCGGTGCCATAGGTCTGTTGCAGAATTGGCCGGATTTCGTCTGCGCGGGCGTCCATGTTGGCCAGCCAGGCGTTGGCGGTTTTTTCGTAATGGGTGCCATCCCAGCGCCACAGATTCAGCAGCTTGAGTTTTTCCTGAAAGCGCAGGGGCAGATCATCGCTCGGCATCATGCCGCCGGAGAAGAAGAACTGGCTCATCCAGTCGTCATCGCCCTGTACTTCAAAGGCGTAAGGCGTCAAGCGATGCACGAAGATGTGCTTGAAAAAACGGCCGCCCGGCAGCAGCCAGTCATGCACTTTGCCGTACAGCACGCGGTAATTGCGCATGTGCTCGAACATTTCGACCGACACGATGCGGTCGTAGCGGCCCGGCGCTTCGAAGCGGTTCATGTCGCAGGTGATGACTTCAATGTTGGAGAGCCCGCGCGCGGCGGCTTCGGCAAGGATGAATTCACGTTGCGAATTCGAATTGGAGACCGCCGTGATACGGCTGTTCGGGTAATGCGCTGCCATCCACAAGGTGAGCGAGCCCCAGCCGCAGCCGAGTTCCAGTATGGCCTGGCCGTCTGCCAGCGTGGCATGCTCGCAGGTGAGTTGCAGTGCCAGCGCTTCTGCCTCGTCCAGTGTTTTTGTATCGGCGGCCCAGTAGCAGGCGCTGTACTTTCGGTGTTTGCCGAGGCAACGGCGGAAGAATTCGGCAGGCAGCTCGTAATGCTGTTCGTTGGCAAGCTCTGGCACCAGCGCGATCGGGGCTTCATGCATGGCGGCGACAAAGCCCGCCTCAATCTCTGCTGCCGATTCGCAGTCAGTGGTGGCAATCTCCTGCAGGCGTTTTTCCAGCAGGCGCCGGATGCCTGCCCGCAGTGCATAATCCGGCACCAGGCCACGTTCCGCCCAATTGATTGCGAGGCTTGTCACTTGCATGTCGTTTCCATCCTTGTCTTTGAGTTGCCTTGAGTCAGCCCTGTCCGGTATCAGTCCTGGACAGGCTACGTATTCGTGTTCTTGGCCGCTGTTTGTTTCAGCTTGCGTGTTTTGAAGACTGCCGCGATCTTGTCGAAGCTGGCATCGAAATCGGTGCCCAGCGAGGTTGCACCGGCTTTTTCGACCAGATCCCTGTTGACCAGCGAGGCAAAGCCGCCGACGAAAACCGGTACTGCGGCATTTTCGACCAGCGTTTTGAGGGATTGCTCGAAGTCGGACGCATTCTGGATCAGCGAGGCCGACAGCACGATACCGCTGGCGCCCGACTGTCTGACTGCGCCGGGCAGCTCTGCCAGCGGAATATCCACACCCAGCAGAATGCAGCGGTAGCCATGATCATAGGCACTCAGAGCGAACAGCAGCAGGCCGATTTCATGACGTTCGCCGGGAATGCAGGCGGTGACGAAGGTGGGCGCGTTGTCGAGCCGTTTCTTGTGGTGGAATCTGGCGCCCAGTTTATTGCGCAGGTAAACGCCGAAAAAATGCTCTTCCGCAATGGTGCCTTCGCCGGATTCCCAGTGCTTGCCCAGCCGTTCCAGCATCGGCAGCAACAGTTTTTGCGTGACAGTTTCGATCGGATACAGAGATAGCGCCTCGTTGTAGGTGTTTTCCAGCACGCTTTCGTCAAAACGATGGATGGCATCCGACATGCGTTTGATCATGCGCTGCCAGAACATCTGTTCCTGCGTCTGTGCATTGTCAGAGTTTTCAGTGATGCTGGCGTAGGTGATGCGGCTGATCGGAATGCCGCGTTCGAGCAGTTCCACCACGCGACTGAGCATGGCGATATGCTCCTTGGTATAGAGCCGGTGACCCTTGGGTGTTCGTACCGGTTCGATCAGGTGATAGCGGCGCTCCCAGGTGCGCAGGGTGATCGGGTTGATGCCGGTCAGCGCCGATACGGTTCTTATCGGAAATGCGTCTTTATATTTTTCGGCTGTTGCGCTCATGTGAGGTCTCCATTGGTATCTTTGGATGGGTCTGCTTCCATGCAAATTTACCGTCATTATGATGCAAATATTATTCATAAAGTTCTATTAAATTTATATTTCGTTGATTTTAATAAAACATTAATGCATCGATTTATGG
>JBEDHT010000160.1:0-3445 GCA_041174025.1 Pseudomonadota bacterium | reverse complement strand
TACTTTTTTGCGCAAATCCGAGTTGGCTGGTTTCCAGCCTTAACGTCTGCTCAGCTTCGGCCAACGCCTTTTGTGCTGCGTTCATTGCCTGCTGGCTGGCAGAATAAGCCGCCTCATGCCGGGGCAGCGCTTCCCGCAAGCCAGAGAGCTCGTCCGCACTGCGCGCTTCTTCGCTCTCCGCTTCTTGCTTGCGGGCCAGCAATTTAGCCAGGTTCTGGTCGAGCGCGCGCTGTTGTGCTTCCAGTTTTTCAGATTGGGCAGTCATTTGCTGTAGTTGCGAATCGAGACGCTCACGCGCTTCCTGGGTATGCCTGACTTGTTGTTCGAGCCCGGAGACCTCGGCGTTGCTTTCGTAGTAGCGCGTCTGCGCCTGCTGCACTGCCTCGGTGGTGGAAAAATGCTGCTGACGCAGGGTTTCCAGCAGGTTTTCGGTTTTACGCAGATTCGACATCTGCGCCTCAAGCTCATTGACCAGTTTTTCCACCTGCCTGCGGGTTTTTTCCCAGGCAATCCCGGCATCGCGTTTTTTCAACAGCCAGAGCTGTCCCTGAGCGTGTTTGAGCCCGTCCTGCAATTGGTGGTACTGCTGCGTGACGACGGCCTGCGACTCAAGCCGGGTGATCTGCTTATCCATCTCCTGCCGGATATCCTCGACCCGAGTCAGATTCTCGCGCGTATCGCGCAGGCGTAATTCGGTTTCACGGCGGCGCTCCTTGTATTTGGAAATTCCGGCCGCCTCTTCCAGAAACACCCGCAGCTCTTCCGGCCTGGCTTCGACGATACGGGAGATGGTGTTCTGCCCGATAATCGCATAGGCGCGTCCGCCGAGGCCGGTGCCGAGAAAGAGATCGGCGACATCCCGGCGTCTTACCGGCGTGTTGTTGATGTAATAACTGGAGCCCTTGTCGCGCTCGATCACGCGCTTGACCGAAATCTCGGCATACTGGGACCATTCGCCGCTGGCGCCGCCGAGACTATTGTCGAAAACCAGTTCGACGCTGGCACGGGAAATCGCCTTGCGGTTGGCCGAACCATTGAAGATGACATCCTGCATGGAGTCGCCGCGCATTTCGCGCGCCGAGGATTCGCCCAGTACCCAACGGATGGATTCCATGACGTTGGATTTGCCGCAACCATTGGGCCCGACGACACCGACGCGCTGGCCGCTGAGATGCAAAGTAGTGGCGTCAACAAAGGACTTGAAGCCGGCAAGTTTGAGATGGGTCAGGCGCAATTGTCGGAGCTACTTTCGGCAGGCGTCATGGTTGCTGGAACGTCAGGTTTCTTGTCGGTGTCTGTATAATGTCAATTTCGACCATGTGTAGATTTATACGGTAGCCAATATGTCCAGTCAACCCAGCAAGACCCTTGAAACTTTCGACAACCCGAAACCCGAGCGCGATTTTCATATACACATGGAAATCCCCGAGTTTACCTGCCTCTGTCCGAAAACCGGACAACCTGATTTCGCTGTGCTGTATCTCGATTACATTCCTGATCAGAAGTGCGTCGAACTCAAGAGCCTGAAACTTTACATGTGGTCATTCCGCGACGAGGGCTGTTTCCACGAAGCGGTCACCAACCGCATTCTGGATGATCTGGTAGCGGCCACAGCGCCGAAGTTCATGCGCCTGACTGCAAAGTTCTACGTGCGCGGCGGCGTTTTCACCAATGTCGTGGCCGAGCATCGCAAGCCCGGCTGGCAACCTCTGCCCAGAGTCGATCTGACCCAGTTCGAGGCGCAATCCAACACCCGCGGCTGAGCGCGGGCTCCAACAACAACCAGTTAGCAGACTTGAAACCTTCATCGCACGCCAATCCGATGTGGCCATTCATTCGGGCGAATTTCGCTTACATGCTGAGCGGCAAATTGCGCTCGAAAAGGGGCTATCAGCCGGTTGCCGGCCACCAGGTGCCTGCTGATTTTGCCGGCATTGGTGTTGCCACAGCCGCGGATCCTGCAATCGATGCCTATGTGATTCAGCAACTCAATGCCTTGGGTATCCGTCAGGTCAGGCTGGATTTTACCTATGGCGATGCCGGCAACCATGTCGGCCGCTTTTTGCAGGCGCTTTGCGATGAGGGGTTCAGAGTGATGCTGCATCTGCTGCAGCCGTTTGAAGCTGCCCGCAACATGCATGCGGCTGATTCACAACAGCAATGGCAGGAATTTGTCGCCGATACGCTGGCCCGTTACGGCGATCATATCGAATTGCTGGAGATCGGCTCCACCATCAACCGCAAACGCTGGGCCGGTTATACGCTGCAAACATTTCTGACCGCCTGGGGCCTGGCGTATGATGAGGCGCGCGCCAGAAAGATCAGGCTGGCCGGACCCAATATCACGGATTTCGAACCGCCCTACAACATCGGCATACTGTCGATTCTGAAAAGTCGCGGGCAATTGCCCGACATTCACACCGACAATCTTTTTTCCGAACGCTGCACTGAGCCGGAGCGCGACGACCACAAGATTCTCGGCCACCGTCTCGCGCCGCTCGGCGGCTTCAGGCTGGTGAAAAAAGCCTTTGTGCTGCAGGAAATCGGCCAGCACTTCGGCGTGCCGCAACTGCACTCGCCGGCCGCTTTCTGGACTTTGCCGCGCATTCACCGGCTGCTACCGGACGGCGAGCAGAAACAGGCGGATTACCTGGCGCGCTACATGCTGTTGTGCGCTGCTTCGGGCGCGTTGCAGCGTGCAGGCTGGGGGCCGCTGATCTGCCACCGCGAGGGTTTGATTGACGACGGTGTCGAGGACTACCCGAAGCTGGAGCGCATTACCCATTACGCATCGGTGCTGGGCAGCAACTTCAGGATCAGGCCTGCATTCAAGGCTTACCAGACTTTTGCCGCGATGATTCCCGGCAGCTATTACGAAGCCTGCCTGGATGATGCCAACGGCCTTGAAGTTCACGCCTTCAGCCATCAGGACCGCCTGATACACGCTGCATGGACCATCAATGGCCGTGCTGCTGCTTTGCGTGACATCTACAGCGCCGCCGACCTGCAGGCAGCAAGTTGTGTCTCGCGCGATGGCGAGCACCTGAAACAAGCGCCCGATTTCGTGACCGAATCGCCGCTCTATCTCTGCTGGCCGAAAGGCACGCATATCGAGGTCAACAAGCATGCCGCTCTGGTCAGCGACCTCGCCATCCATGCGCACATCGCCAAGCGCCATTTCCTCTACCGCGAGGGCGAATGGCGTGGCGCCATACTGGCTTCGGATACGGATGAATTCGAATTGCTGAAAACCGCGCTGAATCCTGACAAGATCGAGGCTCCTGGGCGGGATGCCATCCTGCGCAAGGCACGCAACGCCATCTGGACCATCCCCGACCCGCGCGATGCGGCGAAAAAACTCGTCATCAAGCAACCGGTGCGCATGCACCTGCATAAAAAACTGCTCGACCGGTTCAAGCCATCCAAGGCACTACGTAGCTGGAAC
>JBEDHT010000159.1:0-5972 GCA_041174025.1 Pseudomonadota bacterium | reverse complement strand
GACGAAGGCGCGCGGGGCGGTCGCGTTTGCTGCAAACATGTTCTGGCCGAAGAAATGCTCGGCACCGGCAACGCCGAGCAGGTCGAGCAGGGTGGGCGGCACGTCGATCTGGCTTGCCATGCGGGTATGGGTCGACGGCTTGAGCAGCGCGGGTGCGTAGAAAATCATCGGAATATGGTATTTGGCGACCGGCAGCCTGCTTTTGCCGGCAACCGAGGCGCAATGGTCGGCAACGATGACGAACAGCGTGTCGTCGAACCAGGGTTTGGACCGCGCCTGTTCGATGAATCTGCCGATGGCGTAATCGGTGTACTTTACCGCTGCCTTGCGGCTTCCGGGCGGCAGGTCGATGCGGCCTTCAGGGAAGGTAAAGGGACGGTGGTTGCTGGTGGTCATGACCTGCACGAAGAAGGGCTGCGTGCCGGCGGCGGCGCGGTCGAGGGACAGCATGGCATTGTCGAACAGGCTTTCATCCGCCACGCCCCAGACATTTTCCATGACGATGGATTGTGCATCGAAATCGGTGCGGTCGGTCACCTTGAAATCATTGCCCTCGAAATAGGCATTCATGTTGTCGAAATAGCCGTAACCGCCATAGACGAACTCGGTCGCGTAACCCTGAATTTCAAGATATTCGCCCAGCGTTGCCAGATGATCGTTGTCCGGACGGCGCACAATCGCCTGTCCGGGAATCGGCGGCGTACCCAGAGACAATGCCTCCAGTCCGCGCACGGTGCGCGTGCCGGTGGCGTACAGGTGCTCGAACTTGAGCCCCTGCTTTGCCAGCTTGTCCAGTTCAGGTGTCAGGTTTTCCTGATTGCCGTAAGCGCCGAGATAGCTGGCCGAGAGGCTCTCGACCGTAATCATGACGAGGTTCTTCGGGCGTTTGATGAATGGCCCCATGCCGTCGTTGCCTACCGGCAGGTTGACCTGCTGCATGTCCGGCCGCCGCCTGACGCCGAGGGCTGCCAGCGTGGCGTCGGCTTCGGCTTGCGGCATGGTGGCATAGAAGCGGTTGTAATCGAGATCATTGCGACGCATGGCGGCAGCCAGGTTGAACAGGCCGTTGGCGCCGAGTTCCTGCGCGTAAGCGTTGCCGCTCAATGCGGTCTGGTCGAGATTGGCGAACAGATTGGCCGACAGCGGCAAGATCAGCGCCAGCGCGCCCAACACAGCCCGTTGTTGCCAGCTATGAGGACTGTCGGCAAAGCGCAGATAACGGCTGCTGATCCAGACAATCAGGCTGGCCAGCAAACCGATGGCCGCGAAAATCCAGATCACCGGATAGGATTCGCGGATATTGCCGATGACTTCGTGCGTGTAGATCAGGTAATCGAGCGCGATGAAATTGAAGCGCGTGCTGAATTCCTGCCAGAACAGATATTCGGCGGCGATGCCGAACAGCAATGCCGCCACTGCGCCCCAAGCGACCGCCCAGCGCATGGCGTGGGCGATTCTGCCGGCGCGGAAACGGTTGCCCAGCAGCGCGGAAACCAGCAGAAAACCGCTCAGCAGCCATGCCAGCGTCCAGAAGTCGAACCAGGCGCCCAGCGCAAAGGTCCTGAGCGATTCGCCCAGGGTCAATTCCTCCGGTCCGACCTCAAGCCACAAACCCAGCCGCAGGATGAACCAGATGGCCAGCGTCATGGCGGCGAGGAATAGCGGATAACGGACACTGCTCAGCATCAGCTTGCCTTGCTGATACGCCCTGCCTTGCTGATTTATGGCGGCGTTCATACTTGCGGCGTTATTCATGGTGAAGTTCTTTCCCGGCTGCATTTTTTGCGCCGTTTGCTTCAGGGTGCCTGTTTCGCTGGCAGCGCTGACGGGGGCTCGCACTTTCGGGCGGGTGATGGTTCTCAGCATGGCTTTCGAAGCCGCGCTCAGTTTCGTTTCCTGACGGTAGGCCAGAAAAAAGCGCAGACGGTCGGTCTTGCTGCAGTTCTCGGTGTGCCGGTGCATGATGCCGAGGTCCTTGATCGCAGCATGTTTGGGCCGCATGGTTTTACGCGCTTTTTCGAGGTCGATGAAACAGCTCGCGGTCGCGCTTCCGGCTTCTCTGCGTACAAAAAGGTGTTTCGGGTAAAGACAGTTGTGCTGAAAGCCAGCACTGTGCATCTTGCGCAGCGATGCGGCGAGATTTGCGAACAGCGCCTTGCGCTCGGTCAGCGGCAGTGCAGACGACATCAGTCCGGCAGCATCCGCCAGTGGCCGGTAGCCTTGCAGTTCGCGCGTGACCAGAATCGCACGCCATTTGCCGTCGACTTTGCGGCAGCCGAAATAAATCAGCTCGACCGTGGGTACGCCATGCCTGTGAAAGGCCAGAATGTTGCGGTATTCGCGTTCGAAGGTCGGGCGTAGCTGAAAACCGTGGCGCCAGCTGCGGTAAAAATGGTTTTCCTGGCGCTTGATGAAAATGCCGCTTTCGCTGCCATCCGGCATGGTCAGTGTCGTTTTGCAGACACCGCTCCAGCCGCCGCGCCGCTGGTTGGGGGCTTCGAACCAGCTGTCCTGTTGCAGTTGCCATAAAGCGTCAAAGTTTGCCGCGTGGTTGCGCTGCAGCGTCTGCCGCCAGTTTTCGTTGATGTATTCAGTCTCGAACATGCGCGTCAAGCCTGCTTTTTGCGCAGCACGTAGGTGCGCCACATGTGGTAGTACTTGAGAAAATCCAGCCGGCCAATAATTTCGAAACCGCTGGCGTTGAATTCTGCTTCGATGGTTTCAACCGGAATCACGAAGCGGTTCTGATAGCTGTGCGCGCGTCGCGTCGCTTCCTGTGCCTTGCGGCGCCTGGCCTTCAGGTTGCCGTCCACCCAGAGCGAGACGATGACGGTATCGCGGCTGACGCGATGGAATTCCTTCAGCAACTTCATGCGGTCTTCGCTTTTGCCCAGATGGTGCATGAAGCGGATGCAGAAGATGTTATCGACGAAATTGTCCGCAACCGGCAGCTCGAAAGCAGAGGCCTGAAAGGCTTTGATTCTGCCGGTAATCGCCTGCGGGCGGTTCGCCATGCCGGCGTCGATCATGGTCTGGTTGTAATCGCTGGCATGAATGATGCGGCCCGGCGCTTCGGCCAGCACATCCCAGAATCTGCCGGTGCCGCACGGCGCATCCAGCACCGATTGCGGGTTGCCGGCCAGACGCAGCGCTTTGCGCGCGATCTGGTGGTCGCGCCAGTTGGACAGACGCCGCCAGAATTCCTGCTCGTGTTTTTCGAAATATTCCTGTGCGTGGTCTGGATTGTATTTTTTGGCGAATTCAAGCGATTCGCCGGATTGCATATTGCTCATGCTGTTTTTACCCGCGCTGTCTTTCTGTCCATGCTTTTTTTCTGCACAGGCTGTGGCGCCGGGCCCTTTCTCAATGTATTGAAATGGTGGTGTAGATGCCGCTCACAGTTTTTTACGGGCGTTCTGCATGCCGGTTTCGATTTCCTGACGGCGGCCTGCATCGGCATCTTCGCGGCCGGGGCGCGGCGGCGCGGCCAGTGCTTTCTCGAAGTACTGCAGGGCCTTTTCGTATTCGCCCTGCTCGCTCAGAAAGTCGGCATAAAAGTAGTTGGGGTCGATGCCTTCCGGGTTGATCTGCAAGGCTTTTTCAAGATAGGCGCGTGCTTTTTTCTTGTCGCCGAAGCCGATCGGCCAGCCCGGCACCTTGTAGTGCAGCGAGCCGAGCGTGGTGTAGGCTGAGCCCTGCAAGGCTTTCGGGTTGAGTTTTTCCGCTGTCAGCAGCAGGTCGCGTGCCTTTTCTGCCTGTTTCAGCGCACCCAGCCCGCCCTTGGCCTTGGCGTAGCCGCTGAGGATGATGGCTTCCCAGATCAGCGCTTCGGGCGCGTTGGCATGCTGCTCGCTCAAGCGGTGCGCGCGTTCTGCCAGCGCTTCGAAAGCGCTTTCCTGCGCGCTTTTGACCGTGTGGTAGTTGGTCTTTGCCCAGTCGTGCTGCAGCTGTGCGATGTCGGCTGCAAGCTGCTCGTCAGGTTGGCTGGCGCCGGCCATGGCGGTGAAGGAAAGGCTGCCCAGCAGGCAGAGGGCGGTAATGAGTTTTTTCATGATGTTGGCTCCTGAGATGGGGTCATGGTTGTTTTCTACTGGCATAGCGTGCGGCGATGGCGGTCTTTTTCTTCAGGCCCATGCTCACCAGCGCCGGTAAAAAGCCGTTGAGCCAGGCAAAAAACGATTCCGGCTGGCCGATGTACACATCGCCGTTGCCGCGCTTGATGGCGGCGATGATTTTTTCCGCAACCGCTTCCGGTGCATCGACATTTGTGCCGGTCGCCTTTTGCATGGCAGCCGTGGCCAGATCGTTGAGCGGAGTTTTGACGGCTCGCGGCGCGACATAAGTGACAGCAATGTCGCGTCCGGCCAGTTCTCGCCGCAGCGCCTGCGAGAAGCCGCGCATGCCGAATTTGGTGGCGCTGTAACAGGCGTGATGCGGAAAGCCGATCGAGCCGAACATGGAGCCGATATTGACGATCTGGCCGCTGTTCAGCGCCATGAAACCGGGTAGCAGGGCGCGCGTCAGCTGCATCGGCACCGTCAGGTTGATCTGTACCATTTGTGCGATGCGTTTTGGTTCCTGCTCGGCGAACATGATGAAATCCAGAATGCCGGCGTTGTTGATCAGGATATCGACGCCGCGCAGCTTGATCATGGCGGCTTCCGCCACGCCTTCGACAGCATGGGCATGGGTGAAGTCAGCGACGATGACTGCCGCCTTGCCGCCCTGCGTACCGATCTCGGCAGCCAGCGCCTGCAGCTTTTCCGCATCGAAACAGACCAGCGCCAGTTCGGCGCCTTCTGCTGCGAGTTGCAGCGCCAGCTGGCGGCCGATGCCGCCGGTTGCGCCGGTCAGCAGGATTTTCTTGCCTTTCAGCAACATGCCGCAACCTCGGTCAATGTCTTCGGCAGAAAGCGCGCTGCCAGTTCGCGGAAGATGTCGCCGTAGAGTTTGTAGAACATGTTGGCGCTGTGAATCAGCGTTTGCAGGTCGTCAGCATCGTTGATGCGGTTGACCAGGCTTTCGTAAAAAGCGGTGTGCTCGACATCCAGCGCGCCGTGCGAGCTGAGGTAGGTGAAGGCTTTTTTGTCCAGCCCCAGACTTTGCTGGATCGCAACCCCGGCCTGCGAGGCGATGGCTGTGCTGGTGCCTTCCAGCACCAGTACCATGCCGAGAAAGCCGATCGGGTTGACGCGTTGGATCATGTCGTAGGCATAGGCCACCATCAGCTCGGTCGCAGGTCCGGGTTTGCCGTAACGCACCGCTTCGGCATCGGCGCCGCAGGCGCGGATGTCGTTCAGTATCCATTCCTGATGGCCGAGTTCTTCCTCGATATATTCGGCCATGCCTTCGCGCAGCCATTCGTAGCGTTCCGGCAGGCGCCCGCCGCAGGTCATCAGCAGCGGGGTGGTGTGTTTGACGTGGTGATAGGCCTCGGTCAGAAAGGCGATATAGGCATCAAGGCCGACTTCACCGCGGGCCCCGGCCTGCAGCAAAGGCAGGCTGAGCAGCGTTTCGCGTTGTTCGCGGGTGGCGTTGAGCAGGGTTTCATAAACAGACATCTGCGGATTCCTCATATAAGTGATTGATTCGGTTTGCATAGGCTTGCCAGATGGCCTCGCGGCGCAGGCGGAAATTGGCGGTCAGCTGCTGGTTTTTGCCGCTGAACGGCGCATCGGCCTGAACCCAGCGCCGCACCCTGGCGTAGTCCGGCAAGCCGGCATTGACGGTGTTGATGACAGCGTCGATGTCTTCCTTGCCGGCATGGGCGGCAGGCACGATGACAGCGGTATTCCACGGCCGTGCTTCGCCGAACAGCGCGGCCTGGGCGATGAGCGGCGATTGTGCGAGCTGGCTTTCGACCCATTCGGGCGAAACATTGCGGCCGAATGAGGTGATGAAAATGTTCTTTTTGCGGCCGTTGATGTAGAGATAACCGGCTTCATCCAGATAGCCGGTATCGCCGGTCGGCC
>JBEDHT010000158.1:0-3304 GCA_041174025.1 Pseudomonadota bacterium | reverse complement strand
GGTTATCGCCGAAGGCCGGCCTGGTCAGACTGGATCCGGATACCGCCATGGGACCGATGTCCCTGTCTGCCGTCCTGCACGCCAGCGGCGCCAATATTCTGGCAACCGACCTCGTCATCAGCGGCAAGGTCAAGAATGCTTTCTGCTGCGTCCGCCCGCCGGGCCACCACGCACACAAAAACCGCGCAGCCGGTTTTTGCATCTTCAATCATGTCGCTGTCGGCGCGGCGCATGCATTGCAACAACACAAACTTGAACGCGTAGCGATCATCGACTTCGATGTACATCATGGCGATGGTACCGAGGACATTTTCAAGGATGATCCGCGCGTCATGCTGTGTTCGACATTTCAGCATCCGTTCTACCCCGGCACAGGCGCAGACAGCCGCACGGAGAGAATGATCAATGTGCCGCTTGCTGCCGGGACGGATGGCAAAGGCTTCAGGCAAGCGGTTGAAAGCGAGTTCGGCCCCGCGCTGGAGCGCTTCAAGCCGCAGATGATTTTTATTTCCGCAGGCTTTGACGCCCATGCGGATGACCCTCTGGCGCAGCTGGGACTGCTTGAGGAAGATTACGTCTGGGTCACCGGATACATCATGAAAATTGCCGCCCGTCATGCGCAGGCGCGCATCGTTTCATCGCTGGAAGGCGGCTATCACCTTCCCGCGCTGGGCAAAAGCGCGGTCGCCCACATCAAAACGCTGGCAGGCATTCAGCCCTGACGGCATCCGCCTGTTTTTCGCCGCTGGCGCAGGCTGCTGATATAATCGCGCCATGCAAATCACTACCCGACTTGAATTCGATGCCGGCCACCGGATTCCCTGCCACAAAAGCCAGTGCAGAAACCTGCACGGTCATCGTTACGCCATCGAAATCACCCTCTCAGGCGATATCATCCAGCAGGAAAATGCCTCCGAAAACGGCATGGTGATGGATTTTTCCGACGTCAAGGCCATTGCCCGGCGCGCCGTGGTGGATGTCTGGGATCATGCATTTCTGGTGTATCAGGGCGACAAACCGGTACGCGATTTTCTTGCCGGCCTGCCTGACCATAAAACCGTGGTCATGAGCAGCGTGCCGACTGCCGAGAACATGGCAGCCGAAGCCTTCAGGATTCTGCAGGCAGAGTATCAGGATACTTACGGCAACCACCTGCGGCTGGAACGTGTACGCCTCTACGAGACGCCCAACAGCTGGGCTGACGCACTGGCCTGACCCACTGCGCTGACGGACCGGATGAAGCCAACGCCAAGCCATGGCTTGGTAGTTAAGTTCAGCTCAACTCAACTCAGTTCAGCTTTGCTCCGGCTCCCCCTGCAGCCAGAGGCAACGGCCTGATTTCTGCAGCGCAGCCAGGTATTCCTCATGTGCCGCCAGCTCGCTCTGTGCGGCCGCAATGACCGGCAAAGGCTTGTCCATGGCCGATGTATCGATCTCCAACTGCTCCTTCACCTCTTCCAGCATATCCATCATCAGACTGTCCTGACCACGCGTCATCGCCATGTAGACGTCGGCCAACAACTCCGCATCAAGCAAGGCGCCGTGCAGGGTGCGGCGGGAGTTATCGACGCCGAAATGACGGCAGAGCGCATCCAGGTTATTGCGCTGGCCGGGGCGCGCATCCTTGGCCATTTTCAATGTATCGATAACGCAGCTGCACACCGTCTCCACCACCGGCTTGTCGATCTTGCCCAGCTCTGCGTTCAAAAAGCCGACATCGAACGGCGCGTTATGAATGATCAGTTCCGCATCGGCAATGAATTGCAGAAAATCGTCGGCCACATCGGCGAACCTCGGCTTGTCCTGCAGAAATTCGAGCGTAATGCCATGCACCTCCTGCGCGCCCTGGTCGATTTCCCGATCGGGGTTGAGGTAGACATGAAAGTGGTTCTTGGTAAGGCGGCGGTTGATCGCCTCGACCGCCGCAATTTCAATGATGCGATGCCCCTGTGCCGGCGACAGACCGGTGGTTTCGGTATCGAGAAAAATTTGTCTCATAACACTCCCTGATTCAGCGGCCGCCGTTGAGAAAAGGCACGGCCCCCTGATTGGCAAGGCCATCGGCGCGCTCGTTACCGGCATGCCCGGCGTGACCCTTGACCCAAACCCATTCGATCTCATGCTGCTGCACGAGGGCATCCAGCTGCTTCCACAAATCATCGTTCTTTACCGGCTTTTTGTCACTGGTCTTCCAGCCGCGCGCCTTCCAGTTGACGATCCATTCAGTCATGCCTTTCTGCACATAGACCGAATCTGTGTACAGCCTCACCTTGCAGCTGCGTTTCAAAGCCTCCAGCGCCTTGATGACCGCCATCATCTCCATGCGATTATTGGTGGTCAAGGGCTCGCCACCGCAGAGTTCAAGTTCGCGATCACCATAACTGAGCCACGCACCCCAGCCGCCCGGACCAGGGTTGCCTTTACAGGCGCCGTCGGTATGTATTTCTATCACTTCACGCTTCTGGCTGTGCTTGCTTTGCTGACTTTGCTTGCTTTCTTCTGACATCCTGTTCCCTGTTCTTGTTTTGTTGCGTCGGCTGTCTTTGCGTGCGCACCGACACCAGACTCTTGAACCTGTTCTTCTTCCAGTCGGGCCTGATCACGCGCATGCCCAGCACTCTTTTCTTCGCGACGATAAAATAAATTCCGCCCATCATCGGCCAACAGCGGTTACCGATGCCGTCGAGACAAATACAGCGGTTGAGCCACGACGGATTCTGGAAAGGCAGCGCATAACATGCCATTTTCAGCGTGACAATTTCAAAATCGAGCAGCGCCAGCCAATCGCGGATACGGAGCGACGAGAAAAAATCGCCTTGCCAAGGGTAGCCCTTCGATCTCGCCGTAAGCCGCTTGAGCCCCCAGGCGCTCAAAGGGTTGAATCCGCTGATGACGATATGGCCTTCCGGCACCAGCACGCGCCCGGCATCTCTCAGCGTCTGATGCGGATCCTCGCTGAATTCGAGCACATGCGGCAACAGCAGCAGATCGATGCTGTTGGTCTGGAACGGCAATTGCGTGGGCAGACAATGAACCGCACCCGCGTTGACGTCAGATTTGATCATGAACGGCATGCGGCAATTGCGCAGCAAATCTTCGTCCGGCATACCCAGCTGCACGGCATTGAAACCGAAAATATCGCTGACCGCAGCGTCGTACAACTGCTGTTCCTGCCCGCGCAGATATGTGCCGAGCGAAGTTGCCAGCCAGCTCTGTTGGTTATGGAACAATGGGCGGCTCCGTATTCATGCCGGGACAAAGACTGTTATATTGGGACATGATCGAGATTCTACCAATACCAGCT
>JBEDHT010000157.1:0-8298 GCA_041174025.1 Pseudomonadota bacterium | reverse complement strand
GGCTGCGGCTTGCATCATCAACCCCAATCAGCATGGGTGCGATTTTCCCAGCAAGCATCTGGCCGGTGTCGGCGTGATTTTTTATGCCATGCTGGCTTTGCGCAGTGAGTTGCGCAACCGTGGCGCTTTTCTACAGGGAGCCGAACCCAATCTGGGCGAACTGCTTGATATTGTCGCTTTGGGAACGGTAGCGGATCTGGTCAGGCTGGATGAAAACAACCGTATCCTGGTTGAGCAGGGCTTGCGGCGGATACGTGCCGGCCGTGCCTGTGCCGGCATCAATGCGCTGCTCAAGCTGGCCGGACGTCAGCCGGAAAAGGTCTGTTCGCAGGACCTCGGGTTTAGTGTCGGCCCGCGCCTGAACGCCGCCGGACGTCTGGACGACATGTCGCTCGGTATTGCCTGTCTGCTGGCCGAAAGCGAAGCTGAGGCGCTGCCCCTGGCGCAACAACTGCATGCGCTGAATCAGGCCAGGCGGTCGATCGAAGCCGACATGCAGCAGATTGCCGATGTGGCGCTGGAGGAAATCGAGCCGGCGAACCGTTACACGCTGAGTCTCTATCATCCTGAATGGCATCAGGGTGTCATCGGCATTCTCGCTTCCAGAGTCAAGGAAAAACACCATCGCCCGGTAATTGCTTTTGCCAGGGCGGAAGACGGACTGTTGAAGGGTTCCGGGCGTTCAATTAAAACTTTGCATCTGCGTGATGCGCTGGACCTGGTGGCAAAGCGCGAGCCTGAGCTCATACTGAAGTTCGGCGGCCATGCGATGGCGGCGGGCTTGAGCATCAGGGAGAGCGACTTGCGCCGTTTCGAATCCGCTTTCGAACAGGTCGCATCCGAATGGTTGTCGCCCGCCGATCTTGAGGCGGTCATCGAGGTTGACGGCTCGCTCGATCACGGCAGCATGCAGCGCGAGACTGCCGCGCTGCTGGAAAGACAGGTATGGGGTCAGGGTTTTGCGGCACCATGTTTTTTTGACGAATTCGAGGTGGTCGCCCAGCGTATCGTCGGTGAACGGCACCTGAAGTTGCGTCTGGCGAAAGCGGGGCATGAGTATGACGCCATCTTTTTTCAGCAGGAGGATTTTCTGCCCTCGCGTGTTGGGTTGGTCTACGAGCTGCAGACCAATTTTTACAATGGTAACGAAAGCCTGCAGTTGAATGTCAGGCACTGGCAAAGATAGTCCGCCTTGAGTTTTGAAGGGTGTTTCCTCAAGCTATATTTCGTTGACCGTGAACTGCCCGGCAAGTTAAAATCCGACAAATTTCATGAGTGAAAAAATGCGTCGTAAGCTGGTTGTTGGCAATTGGAAAATGCATGGTAGCCTGGCGCAGAATCAAGCCTTGATGACCAGCATTACGGCTGGCTTGCGTGATCTGAAGCATGCCGATTTTGCTGTGTGTGTGCCTGCCCCCTATCTTTTTCAGGCGCAGACCCTGTTGCAGGGAACCAACATCGCCTGGGGCGGGCAGAACATCAGCCAGCACGAATACGGGGCATACACCGGCGGTATTTCTGCACACATGCTGGCGGATTTCGGTTGTACCTATGCGCTGATCGGTCACTCGGAGCGCCGCGTGCTGATTCATGAAACCAATACTTCGGCTGCTGCCAGTTTCGGCATGGCCTTGCGGGCGGGTTTGACGCCCGTTTTTTGTGTGGGTGAGACGCTGGAAGAACGGCAGGCTGGCGTGTCTGAGGCTGTGGTTGCCAGCCAGATGATCGCTATCCTGAATACCCTGGGGCTGGATGTGATATCCAGGGCAGTGCAATTGCGGGCCGTGATTGCCTATGAGCCCTCATGGGCAATCGGCACCGGCAGAACGGCGACACCGGAGCAGGCGCAGTCGATGCACACCTTTATCCGCAGGCAGATTGCCGAGCGTGATCCCGGGGTCGCAAATCGAGTTCGAATACTATATGGGGGTAGCGTAAATCCCTCAAATGCGTCACAATTACTAGCTATGCCGGATATAGACGGCGGATTGATCGGGCGATGCTCATTGAGCCCGGAAGAATTTATAGAAATATGTCGTGCTGCTTCTGAAATAGGCGGTCAGGCTGCCGCAGAAGCAGGAGATTAGGGAATTATGGAAACTTTGGTTCTGGTCATACATGTGTTGTCGGCGGTAGGGGTGATCGGCCTCGTGTTGCTGCAGCACGGCAAGGGTGCCGACATGGGTGCTGCTTTCGGCAGCGGTGCTTCCGGCAGCCTGTTCGGTGTCAGCGGTTCTTCCAATTTCATGAGTCGTGCCACTGCGATCTGCGTTGTGATTTTTTTCGGCGCCAGCCTTTCTCTGGCTTACATTTCCGGCCATCGTGGTGGTGATTCCAGTGTGGTGAAGGCGCAAACCGGTTCGGTTGTAGCACCTGTGGAAAACACGCCTGCTGCTGATGCAGTGCCTTCCGATGGTGGTGCTGCGAAGGATGTGCCGCAATAAGAAAAAGTTTTGGGCGATGCGCCCGCAAAAAATTGCCGTCGTGGTGAAATTGGTAGACACGCCATCTTGAGGGGGTGGTGACGAAAGTCATGAGAGTTCGAGTCTCTCCGACGGCACCAGATAATCATTGTTTAGCTATCTCGGTCTTGCTGACCGTCTTGGCAGTTGAATTGGGGTTGTACCTTGCTGGAAAATTATTTTCCAATCTTGTTGTTCATCGTCGTCGGTCTTGCTGTCGGCGTCGCCCCTATCGTACTCGGCAAGCTGGTCTCCCCCAACCGGCCTGACGCGGAAAAAAACTCTCCCTACGAATGTGGCTTTGAAGCCTTCGAAGATGCGCGCATGAAATTCGATGTGCGCTACTACCTCGTTGCCATCCTGTTCATCCTGTTTGACCTCGAAATCGCGTTCCTTTTTCCCTGGGCTGTCGTCATTCAGGAGATCGGTCTTGCCGGCTTCATTGCCATGATGGTGTTTCTGGGCGTGCTGGTGGTCGGGTTTATCTACGAGTGGATGAAGGGCGCCCTGGAGTGGGAGTAAGGTAATCAAGCCATGAGCATCGAAGGCATACTGGAAAAAGGTTTCGTCACGACCACCCTTGATACGGTGATCAATTACACTCGTACGGGGTCGCTGTGGCCGATGACCTTCGGGCTTGCGTGTTGTGCGGTGGAAATGATGCATGCCGGTGCGTCGCGTTACGACCTTGACCGCTTCGGCATCGTTTTTCGTCCCAGTCCGCGTCAGTCGGATGTCATGATTGTTGCCGGAACGCTGGTGAACAAAATGGCGCCAGCGCTGCGCAAGGTCTACGATCAGATGGCCGAGCCGCGCTGGGTCATCTCCATGGGCTCCTGTGCCAACGGTGGCGGTTACTACCATTATTCTTATGCCGTTGTTCGCGGCTGCGACCGCATCGTGCCGGTCGATGTCTATGTGCCTGGTTGCCCGCCAACCGCAGAAGCGTTGCTCTACGGCATCATCCAGCTGCAGAACAAGATCAAGCGTACCAACACGATTGCGCGATAAGTAGGGGAACATCATGAGCGCGCGACTGCAAAAACTTTCCGACAATATCCGGCTTGCACTGGGTGAAAAGCTGGCCACGCTGAAAACGCAGGTCGGTGAAATCACCATCGAAGTCAGGGCGGCAGACCTGCTCGAAAGCTGCCGTATTCTGCGCGACGGCGCCGGCCTCAAGTTCGAACAGTTGATCGACCTGTGCGGCGTCGATTATGTTGAGTATGGCGAAGGCGCGTGGGCTGGCAAGCGCTACGCCGTTGTCTATCATCTGCTTTCCGTCAGCCTCAATCAGCGTGTCCGCTTGCGCGTGTTTGCCGAAGATGAGGACTTTCCGGTGCTGCCTACCGTGATCAATCTATGGCCGGTTGCCAACTGGTTCGAGCGCGAAGCTTTCGATCTTTACGGCATCATGTTCGACGGCCATCCGGATTTGCGCCGCATCCTGACCGATTACGGTTTTGTCGGCCATCCGTTCCGCAAGGATTTCCCGATGATCGGCAATGTCGAGATGCGTTACGACCCTGATCAGCAGCGCGTCATTTATCAGCCGGTGTCCATCGAATTGCGGAATAATGTGCCGCGGGTTATCCGCGATGAAGGCTTCCATCATGGGTGATTTCACTTTGCATTCACGCAAATACGGCGTTGTCGGCGCTTGCCGTACTAGGCGTACTGTCTTCGCGCCTTCGCCTTGTCTTTCCGCGAATGCAAAGCGAAATTATTTAGGGGTGTTGCATGGCTGAGATACGCAACTATACGATGAACTTTAGCTCCGGCATAACGCCTGTTTCGCAGGCATTAGCCTACACTGAAGTTCATCGTCAATCGGCTGGCGGTCATATCGCTGCAGAGGTGAAAACGTATGGCTGAGATACGCAACTATACGATGAACTTTAGCTCCGGCATAACGCCTGCTTCGCAGGCATTAGCCTCTACTGAAGTTCATTGTGAAAGCACTTCGTCGGACCAGCTCCTGAAGGGCGAATGTCGTGGCTGAGATCAGAAATTACACAATGAACTTTGGCCCGCAGCATCCTGCGGCGCACGGGGTTTTGCGTCTGGTGCTGGAGCTGGACGGCGAGGTGATTCAGCGTGCCGATCCGCATATCGGTCTGCTCCATCGCGCAACCGAAAAGCTGGCCGAGAACCGCACCTATCTGCAGTCCGTGCCTTACATGGACCGGCTTGATTATGTGTCGATGATGGCGAATGAGCACGCCTATGTGATGGCGATCGAGAAGTTGCTCGGACTGGAAGTGCCGGTGCGTGCCCAGTATATCCGCGTCATGTTCGACGAAATCACGCGTGTGTTGAATCACCTGCTCTGGTTGGGTGCGCATGCGCTCGACGTCGGCGCGATGACCGTGTTTCTTTATGCATTCCGCGAGCGCGAGGATTTGTTTGACGTTTACGAGGCGGTGTCAGGTGCGCGCATGCATGCGGCTTATTACCGTCCGGGCGGTGTGTACCGCGATCTGCCCGAGCGCATGCCGCAATACGAGGCTTCAAAGATACACAATCAGAAAGACATCAATCGTCTGAACGAGAACCGCCAGGGTTCTGTGCTCGATTTCATCGAGGATTTCACCAATCGTTTTCCGAAGTATGTCGACGAGTACGAGACCCTGCTGACCGACAACCGTATCTGGAAGCAGCGCACGGTCGGCATCGGCGTGGTAACGCCCGAGCGCGCGCTGGCGTTGGGCCTTAGCGGCCCCATGTTGCGCGGTTCCGGCTTTGCCTGGGATCTGCGCAAGCAGCAGCCTTACGAAGTGTATGACAGGCTCGATTTCGACATTCCGGTCGGCGTCAACGGTGATTGTTATGACCGTTATCTGGTGCGCATCGAGGAGTTCCGCCAATCCAACCGCATTATCAAGCAGTGTGTGGACTGGTTGCGCAACAATCCCGGCCCCGTGATTACTGACAACCACAAGATTGCACCGCCTTCACGTGAAAACATGAAGCAGGACATGGAATCCATGATCCATCACTTCAAGTTGTTCACCGAGGGCTTTCATGTGCCGGCTGGCGAAGCCTATGCCGCAGTCGAACACCCCAAGGGTGAGTTCGGCATCTACATGATTTCGGACGGTGCCAACAAGCCGTACCGCCTCAAGATACGCGCACCGGGTTTCCCCCATCTGGCAGCGCTGGATGAAATGACGCGTGGCCACATGATTGCCGATCTGGTGGCAATTATCGGTACGCAAGACATCGTGTTTGGTGAGATAGATCGATAAATTATGTTATCCCAGGAATCCCTAGACAAGATCGAGTACGAGCTGACCAAGTACCCGGCCGACCGCCGTCAGGCAGCAGTAATGTCTTCCCTGCGTATCGCGCAGGCGGAGAAAGGCTGGTTGTCGAAGGAGACCATCGCGTTTGTCGCCGACTATCTCGGCATTCCGGCGATCGCCGCGCTCGAAGTGGCCACGTTCTACAACATGTACGAACTGGAGCCGGTAGGCAAGCACAAGATCACGGTTTGTACCAACATTTCCTGCATGCTGCGCGATTCCGACCAGATCGTCGAGCATCTGCAGAGCAGGCTGGGAATCGGTTTCAATGAAACGACGGCTGACGGCAAATTCACGCTGAAGGAAGGCGAATGCATGGGCTGTTGCGGCGGCGCGCCGTTGATGCATATCAACAACACGCGCATGTGCGAGTTCCTGACTCCGGCCAAGGTCGATGAAATTCTGCAGGAGTTGAACGATGAGTAGTCTTCTGCACAACCTCGACCGGCAGACACTGGTCTGCCTCCGCACCGTCACTGAGCCGAACCCCTCCGCTCTGGCTACTTACCTCAAGTTGGGCGGCTACGAACAACTGAAGCGCATCGTCACGGAAAAGGTCAAGCCGACCGACATCATCAGTCAGGTCAAGCTTTCCGGTCTGCGCGGACGCGGTGGTGCCGGTTTTCCGACCGGGCTGAAGTGGAGCTTCATGCCGCGCTATTTCGACGGCATCAAGTATCTGGTCTGCAACACCGACGAAGGCGAACCCGGCACTTTCAAGGACCGGGACATCATCCGCTATAACCCGCACCAGTTGATCGAGGGCATGGCAATTGCCGCCTACACGCTGGGTGCGCGTGTCGGTTACAACTATATTCACGGTGAAATCTGGCAGGATTACGAAACTTTCGAAGCGGCGCTGGCTGAGGCGCGCAAGGCGGGCTTCATCGGTGAAAACCTGTTCGGCACCGGTTTCAGTTTCGACCTCTATGCCGTGCACGGCTACGGCGCATATATCTGCGGTGAAGAAACCGCGCTGATTGAGTCGATCGAGGGCAAGAAGGGGCAGCCCCGGTTCAAGCCCCCGTTCCCCGCCAGTTACGGCGTTTTTGGCAAGCCGACCACGGTCAATAACACCGAGTCCTTCACTTCCATTCCATGGATATTGCAGCACGGCGGTCAGGCATTCCAGGAGCTTGGCGTAGCCAACTCCGGCGGCAGCAAGATTTTTTCGGTGTCCGGCCACGTCGAAAAACCCGGCAACTACGAAGTGAAAATGGGCACGCCATTTACCGAACTGCTGGAAATGGCCGGTGGCATATGGAAAGGCCGCAAGCTGAAAGCGGTCATCCCCGGCGGACCCTCAACTGCCGTAATGCCGGCTGAGGCGATACTGGGCGCCAATATGGATTACGACAGCCTGTCCAAGGCCGGTTCGAGTCTGGGTGCCGGTTCCGTCATCGTCATGGATGAGACCACCTGTATGGTGAAGGCGCTGAAGCGCTTGTCCTATTTCTTTTATGAAGAGTCCTGCGGACAGTGCACGCCCTGCCGCGAAGGTACGGGCTGGTTGTATCGCGTGATCAAGCGGATTGTGGATGGTCAGGGCCGTATGGAAGACCTCGACCTGCTCACCGATGTCAGCGGCAATATTTCAGGCCGCACCATCTGCGCGCTCGGCGATGCCGCTGCTACGCCGGTGCTGAGCTTCGTCAAGCACTTCCGCCCAGAATTCGAATATTACATCCGGCATGGCAAAAGCATGCTGGACGGCAAGTAGCCGGGTAAAAGCCGGTCTATCGCCAGGCAGCTGAATGGAACATCACTATGTTGAACATTGAAATTGACGGAAAACCGGTAGAAGTCGAACACGGCACGACCATCATCGATGCCGCAGACAAGCTCGGCGTCGAGATCCCGCGCTTCTGTTACCACAAGAAGCTTTCAGTGGCTGCCAACTGCCGCATGTGTCTGGTGCAGGTGGAGAAATTCAACAAACCCTTGCCTGCCTGTGCGACCCCTGTTGCCGACGGCATGAAGATTTTCACCCGTTCCAAGGCGGCGGTAGAGGCGCAACAGAGCGTCATGGAGTTCCTGCTGATCAATCATCCGCTGGATTGCCCCATTTGCGATCAGGGCGGCGAATGCGATCTGCAGGACATCGCGATGGCCTATGGCGCCCCTGCCTCGCGTTACACGGAAGAAAAGCGGGTGGTGCTGAACAAGAATATCGGCCCGCTGATTTCGACCGACATGACCCGCTGCATCCAGTGCACGCGCTGTGTCCGCTTCCTCAAGGAAGTCGGCGGCATGATGGAGCTGGGCCTGGTCAATCGCGGCGAACATGCCGAGATCACGGCCTATGTTGATAAGAGCGTGGACTCGGAACTCTCCGGCAATATCATCGACCTGTGTCCGGTCGGCGCGCTGACCAGCAAGCCGTTCCGTTACTCTGCCCGCAGCTGGGAGTTGACCCGCAGGCCTTCGATTGCCCAGCATGACGGCCTCGGTTCGCACATCGAAGTGCAGATCAAGGACGGCAAGGTCATGCGCGTGCTGCCGCGCGAGAAAGACACCATCAACGAATGCTG
>JBEDHT010000156.1:0-2713 GCA_041174025.1 Pseudomonadota bacterium | reverse complement strand
TCAAGTGGCCGGGGCGCTTCGTGTCGCACCTGGCACGCTGGTTCACCGGCATCGAAATCCACCCTGGCGCCACCATTGGCAACCGGGTCTTCATCGACCACGGCATGGGCGTCGTCATTGGCGAAACCGCCGAGGTGGGCGACGGCAGCACCATCTACCACGGCGTTACGCTGGGCGGTACTTCGCTGTACAAAGGCGCCAAGCGCCACCCCACCCTGGGCAAGAACGTGGTGGTGGGAGCGGGGGCCAAGGTGTTGGGCGGCTTCACTGTGGGTGACGATGCCCGCATCGGCTCCAACGCGGTGGTGACCAAGCCGGTGCCGGCTGGTGCCACGGCGGTGGGCAACCCGGCGCGCATCATCCAGGCCGAAGCCGATGCCAAGCGCGAGGAAGCCGCTTCCAAAATGGGTTTCTCTGCCTATGGCGTCACGCAGAACGACGACCCGCTCAGCCAGGCCATGCGCGGCCTGATCGACAACGCCGCCGGCCACGAGCACCAGATTGCCTTGATCTGGCAGGCGATTGAAAAGCTGTCTTGCGCCAAGGCCCCCGGCCTGCCGCCGGATGCGGCCAAGCTGGAGCACTTCGAGGCCAAAAAATTCAACGATCTGGTCGGGAAGTGATTTCGGCCAATACCTGAGCTTTCGGTGGCGCAGGCAGTGAGTTCAAGCCCGCCTGCCGCAGATTCATGCGTTTTTGACTCGCCTGCGCATGAAACCCATCAGCCCCAGCCCTGGCAGCATCAGGAACAAGCTGGGTGGCAGTGGAACGGCGGAAACACTCAAGTTGATGTTGTCTACCTGTGCGTACAACGAACTGAAGAGGATTGAGTTGAGGCCCTTGAAGCCGTTATTGAAGAGCAGGGTTTGCAGCGTGTTGGTGCTGCTGTCTAGAGTGAAATTCTGGTGGACAAAAGTGCCATCTGGTCTATAGCCGTAAACGTTGAAATCGTTGCCCGCTCCGCCGGTCCAAAAGGACGCTGCATCCATGCTCACCAGATCGAAGATGCCGCCGTCAACCCGTTCCAGCAAGAAGGCACTGCCGTAATTGGTCACTGTGCCTGAATAGACACCCGGAGAGCCGGTCCAGTTGGCGTTCTTGTCGGTTGTGGCGTAAATCGTCCCACCACCGTAGGTAAAAGAAACCCCTGAGCGGGTGGTCAATTTGAATCCGTCTTCTACATAGGGTTGGTTGACGGTGACAATGGGGCTGGTGGTCGATGTTGCCAGGGAGTTGAAATCAATCACCGCTGCACTGGCCTGACCGGACAGTGCGAAAAGAGTGGCACCAAAAAGGCCAGCGAGATATTGGATTGGTTTCATATCGTTTCTGTGGATGTTGATTTCAAGAGGCGGGCACCTTTTCTTTATATTTCAGATGCCTTGATCTCTCAATATCATTTTTCTCGAAACCACTAGTCCGATCTGACTATGCCCCGGTCAACTTGCTCAGGTGTTGGCAGGTCGCTGTGCCGATTTCGGCCGAAACGCGGCGCACACGGCGTCATTCGTTTCCAGGTACGGCCCGCCGATCAAATCGATGCAGTAGGGCACGGCGGCAAAAATGCCGGGCACCACGGCCTTACCGTCGGCGTCCTTCAGGCCTTCCAGCGTTTCGGCAATGCTCTTGGGCTGGCCGGGCAGGTTGATGATCAGGCTCTGGTGCCGTATCACCGCCACCTGGCGCGACAAAATCGCCGTGGGCACGAACTTCAGGCTGATCTGGCGCATCTGTTCACCAAAACCCGGCATTTCCTTGTGCGCCACCGCCAGCGTGGCCTCGGGCGTCACGTCGCGCAGGGCCGGGCCGGTGCCGCCGGTGGTCAGCACCAGCGAACAACCGGCGTCCACCAGCTCAATCAGCGTGGCGCTGATGCTGGCCTGCTCGTCGGCAATCAGCCGTGCCTCGAAGCGGATGGGGTTCTTCAGGGCGCGCGTCAGCCAGTCCTGCAGGGCCGGCAGGCCCTTGTCTTCATAGACGCCGCTGCTGGCGCGGTCGCTGATGGAGACGATGCCGATCTTGACCGGCTCGAAACCCGCTGCGCTCATGCCTCGTCCGCCTCGTCTTCTTCGGCGTCATCGCTGTCGTCGGCCTGGTCGCGGTTCAGCGCGGCCTGCACGATCTGGAAGATCTCGCGGTAGGCCTTGCCGTGGCGCGCGGCCTTGCCGGCAGACTCGTCGGCGGCCTTGGCCTGGGCGTCCTTGCGCGCCTGGCGCACCAGGGAGCGCAGGTGTTGCAAGTCAGCGTCAGCGTTCAGTGCCAGCCAGTCGGTCAGGGCCTGGTCGTCGGCCACCAGGCGGTCGCGCCAGTGCTCAGCCACGTGCAGGCGCTGCTTTTCCTGGGCCGAGCCCTGGTGCTGCACCTCCAGCGCGGTCTCTACCGCCTTGACGGTGTCCTCGTCCAGCTTGCGCATCAGCTTGCCGATGAACTGCATCTGGCGGCGTTTGCCCTCAAAATTGGTGATGCGCTTGGCCTCGGTCAGTGCATCCAGCAGCTTGTCGGGCAGGGCGAGCTTGTCCAGCAGGCCCTTGCGCAGGGTCAGCAACTGCTCGCCCAGGTGCTGCAGGTGGTCGCTTTGCTTCTTCAGGTCGGTCCGGCTGACATCGACATCGCCTTTCAACTCGCGCTTGAGTTCCAGGTCCAGTTCACTGCCTTCTGCGACGAAATGGCCTTTGACGTAATAGCCTTTGGTGGGTTTTCTTGACATGCAAGT
>JBEDHT010000155.1:0-8775 GCA_041174025.1 Pseudomonadota bacterium | reverse complement strand
CTTGAATTACTGCTGAAGACAAGCCAGCAAGGCAAGGACTGAATACCATGCCGGCAAGTGGCTCCACCCGCTTGTCCGGATCGGTGTGCGTGTTAAAGTTGATACTGTCGTGATTTTCATCAGGCAATCATGCATAAGGCCATCTCCAACCTGCGCGCGCAGAGACTTTTCTCTTTCTTTCTGCCGGCCCGCCGCCTGCTGCTGACGCTGGCAGCCTGTCTCTTGCTGGCAAGCACCGCCGGTGCCGAGCCGCAAGTCTTGCGCGTTGTGGCGGATGACAACTACCCGCCCTATCTTTTCCGCAATGCCGATGGCGAACCGGAAGGTTATGTCGCTGATTTCTGGCAATTGTGGCAGAAAAAAACCGGCATCAAGGTCGAGCTGATCGCCACCCAATGGTCGGCGGCGCAACGCATGATCCAGAACGGCGAGGCCGATGTGATCGACATGATCTTCCGCACGCCCGAGCGCGAACTGATTTATGACTACGCAGCGCCTTACACCAATTTGCCGGTCGCAATCTATAGCCACAATTCCATTACCGGACTCAGCCGCCTCGAAAGTCTGCGCGGATTCAGAGTCGGGGTGATGGCGGGCGACGCCTGCATTGAGACATTACAACGCGGCGGGATTGATGACCTGCATTTCTACGACAGCTACCTCAACCTGATTCAGGGGGCATTACGGCAGGAGATCAAGGTCTTCTGTCTGGATGAATACCCGGCCAACTACTATCTCTACCAGCTCAAGCTCGAGCGCAATTTCATCAAGGCTTTCAATCTTTATCAGGGCCAGTTTCACCGCGCCGTCATGAAGGGCGATACCGCCACCCTGCAACTACTCAATCATGGCATAAGCCTGATCAAGCAGAAGGAGCTGGATGCCCTGCACAAGAAATGGATGGGACAATCGATCGGCCAGGGTCCCTACGGACGCTATCTCGCCTACACCTTGCTGGCTGCCCTGCTGGCCGGGGTCATGCTGTTGCTGTGGAACCGCTCGCTGCAAAGACGGGTGGAGGCAAAAACCGCCGAACTGACGCAAACCCTGGCCGACCTGCAAAAAGCCGAGGAGCGCTACCGGCTCATCTCCGACAGCAGCAGCGACGTCATCTGGCTTTACGATCTTGCCAGCCAGCGCTTCAGTTACGTCAGCCCATCGGTTGAGAAGCTGCTCGGCTACAGCCTCGGGGAAATCCTGCAAAAAGACATGCAGGATGTCATGACCGATGCGTCTTATGCTGCCATGCGTGACAAGCTTGCGCAACGCATTGCGGCGTTGTCGCAAGGCGACGAATCGAAGCGCGTACAGATTGATGAAATCCAGCAGGTCAAACGGGACGGCAATGTCGTGCCTACCGAAGTAGTGACCACGCTGATTCCGGATGATAGCGGCAATATCACTCAGGTTCAGGGTGTCACGCGTGACATTACCGAGCGCAAGATGGTCGAGCACCAGATGGAGGTCTACCGCTCCGAACTGGAAGAGCTGGTCAAGGTACGTACCCGCCAGCTGCAAAATGCCAAGCAGCAAGCCGAAGTCGCCAACCAGGCCAAGAGCACCTTCCTCGCCAACATGAGCCATGAAATCCGCACGCCGATGAACGCCATCATCGGCTATGCCCATTTGCTGCAGGATGAGATCCGCCAGGTAAAACAGAAGGAAAAACTGGATCGCATCATCATGTCCAGCAAGCACCTGCTCGGCATCATCAACGATATCCTCGATTTATCCAAGATCGAGGCCGACCGCCTGACGCTGGATGAGGAAACCCTGATCATCACGGCCACCATCAACCATGTGCGCAGCATGATGAGTGACCGCATCAGCAGCAAGGGGCTGCAGTTGATCGAGCAGATCGACCCGCGCCTGAACGAACTGCCGGTCATCGGTGACTCCCTGCGGCTCAGCCAGATACTGATCAACTACATCACCAACGCGGTGAAATTCACCGAGCAGGGCAGCATCACCCTGCGAGCAAAGGTGACCTCGTTCGATGAAACACATGTCAACTTGCGCTTCGAGGTGGAAGATACCGGCATCGGCATCAGCGCAGCGCAACAGGCGCGGCTTTTTCAATCATTCGAGCAGGCTGAATCCTCCACCACCCGCAAATACGGCGGCAGCGGCCTTGGGCTGGTGATTTCGCGCAAACTGGCCGCCATGATGGGTGGCGAGACCGGCGTCGAAAGCACACCCGGCAAGGGCAGCAACTTCTGGTTCACGGTCAGCTTGCGGCGGGGCAATGCAGTCGATCTGCCGGCGAAAAGAATCGCTTCCGAACAAAGCCGCTTGCGCCAGAACGCCTGCGTGCTGGTGGCAGAAGACAACGAAATCAATCAGGAAGTCGCCAGGGAAATGCTCAGCAACATGGGGCTCAAGGTCGATATCGCCGGCAACGGCGCCGAAGCGCTGGAGAAGTTCCGGCATCATCACTACGACCTGATCCTGATGGACATGCAAATGCCGGAGATGGACGGCCTCGAAGCGACGCGCAGGATACGCGCACTGCCGCAAGGCAAGCACATCCCTATTCTGGCAATGACCGCCAATGTGTTCATGGAAGACCGCATACGTTGCGAACAGGCCGGCATGAATGATTTCGTGTCGAAGCCGGTGGATCCGGAACGGTTGCGGCAGATATTATCGGCCTGGATATTTGAGCAGGCGGAAGAAGCCGGGGCGCCGCCGACAGCGAAGCCGGAAAAACCGCGAAAATCCGGGCATCAAAAACAGATCGATCAGGCAGCAGGCCTGAAATTTCTCGACGGCAATATGCAGAACTACGAGCACATGCTGATGAAATTCGCCGGTGCGCACGCACGCGATGCCGAGCAAATTTCTGCCTTTCTCGCATCAGGCGATCACATCACCGCCGAGCGCGTGGCGCATACCCTCAAGGGCGTGGCGGCCACGCTAGGCATGAGCCGCATACAGGAGCTTGCCAAATGGCTGCAACAGGAACTGCATGCCGGCCTCGGTGAAATTGAACTGCGTGCAGAACTGGCACAGCTTTCAGAGCATATACAGGCAGCGGTTGCCGAGATTGCAAAGCGTCAGCAAACCACAGCGCGCCAGCAAGGCAAAGCGCACGAGCAACTGCAACTGCGCCACGCTCACGAACAGCATCCGGATCAGGAACCACATAACCCGGCAAAACATACGTCAGAACCGGCCGACCTGGCTGCAATCCGCGCGCAATTAGGCGACTTGCAGCACTTTCTCGAGAACGATGACATTCAGGCCTATTACCACTGGCAAACGCTTTCACCCGGATTAATAAACGAGCTGGGAGAAGAAGCCTGTCATGGCCTTGGCCACCGGATCGAGCTTTTCGACTACAGTGGCGCCCGCGATGTGTTGCAGCAATTGTTGGCGCAATATCCTGCGCTGAACCGGGACTGATCGCGATGGTCGATCCAATGATGGAAACCAGCTTGCGATGGAAACCAGTTTGGCGGGAGAAATTTCATGACCGATGAACAACACAACGCATCACCCAAGCATGTACTGGTGGTGGACGACACGCCGGATAACCTCGCCGTGCTCGGCGGACTCCTGATGCCGCATTACAATGTCCGCGTTGCCAACTCGGGCACATGGGCACTCAGCTCGGCCGGTGCCGAGCCGCGCCCGGATATCATCCTGCTCGATATCATGATGCCGGAAATGGATGGCTACGAAGTGCTGAAACAGCTCAAGGCCAACCCGCAGACGCGTGATATTCCGGTGATTTTCATTACCGCCATGGACAGCCCCGAGGATGAAGCCCGTGGTCTTGCGCTCGGTGCGATGGATTACATCACCAAACCGATCAGCCCGGCGATCGTGCTTGCACGCGTGCGGGCGCAGCTCGACCTGAAAACTGCACGCGACATTCTGCGCGACCAGAATGCCTGGCTGGAGAGCGAAGTCCAGCGCCGCATACGCCAGTTCGAGAAGGTGCAGAACGTCACCATACGCGCGCTGGCCAGCCTGGCCGAGGCCAAGGATAACGAAACCGGCAACCATATCCTGCGCACGCAGAATTACGTCAATGCGCTGGCGTTTGAGCTGGCGAAACTGCCGCAATATGCCGATACGCTGACACCCGAGGCGATCGCCATGATGACAAAAGCCGCGCCTTTGCACGATATCGGCAAGGTCGGCATACCCGATGCGATCCTCAACAAGCCCGGCAAGCACAACCCGGAAGAATGGGAGATCATGAAAACGCACGCGCAGCTCGGCGCCGATGCCATCTGGCGCGCGATCTGCGATGAAGAAGATATGGAGTCCGTCAGGTTTCTCCATGTCGCCATGGAGATTGCCGGCAACCATCATGAAAAATGGGATGGCAGCGGGTACCCGAACGGGCTCAGCGGCGAGCAGATCCCGCTTTCCGCACGCTTGATGGCGCTCGCCGACGTGTTCGATGCGCTGATCAGCAAACGCGTTTACAAAGCTGCCTACCCGCTGGAAACCGCGCGCGCGATTATTGTGGAAAATCGCGGCAAGCATTTCGACCCGCAGGTCGTCGATGCATTTGAGCAATGTATCGATACTTTCCAGGCCATCGCCGCCAGCCATGCTGACGAAGGCATGTCAGGCGAACTCAGCTCAGGCTGAACCATACGCGCATGCGGCGCTATCTGCCGGGCTTTCCTGACTGCCACGCAAGCCGCGCCCGCAGGATTGAGCATTCACGGATTGAACAGCGACATACGATTGCGGCCGGCTTTTTTCGCTTGATACATCGCCGTATCCGCCTGTGCCATCAGGGTTTCGGTATCGGTTGCAGTATCCGGATAAAGACTGATGCCGGCGCTGGCCGTCACCGTGACCTGATGCTGGCCGTTGAGCAGGACCGGATGGCTGACAGACTCTATGACGCGGCGGACGACTTCCTCGTATTCACCGGCATTTTCCAGATACGGCAGTAACAGCACGAACTCATCACCGCCCAAACGGCATACGGTATCGTACTCACGCACGCTGTGTTCCAGTCTTCTGGCGATTTCGATCAACAAAAGATCACCCGCCCGGTGTCCCAAGCTATCGTTGATTGCCTTGAATCCATCGAGGTCAAGATAGCAAAGCGCGAGATGCTCGCCCCTGCGTTTGGTATAGGCAATGGTATTTTGCAGCCTGTCGGCCAACATCAGGCGATTGGGCAACCCAGTAAGACTGTCATGATGGGCTGAATGAAAATTCTTCAGTTCGGCATTCTTGATTTCCGTGATGTCGTTCAACATCCAGATGCTCTCGCCCTGAATGCCGCTGAGCCCGCTGCCCGAGAGGTCTATCCAGAGCGTATCGCCGTTTTCATGCCGCATCTGGATCTGGGTACGGTAAGTCTGGCTCCTGGCAAGATACGGGTATGCGGTCTCCCCGATGTGAATGTACGAGGCGTCATCCGGGTAAAGCATGCGCGTGGAACTGCCGATCATGGCCTCCCGTTGGTAACCGAATATGCGTGTCAGCGCATCGTTGCACCAGAGAATACGGCGGTTCCTGGCTCGTAACATGCCGATCAGATCGCTGTTGAGTATCAGCTCAAATTGCTTGTTGCGGTTGTGCAGGCGTGAAATGAAAAACCCGATCAGAAAGCAGGTCAGCGCAAAAAAGATCAGCGAGAGGTAGCCTTCATAATCGGAGGGAAACATGCCAACCGGTTTGACAAAGAAATATTGCGCCAGCAAGCCGGATGCCGCTGCGGCGAATATACCCGGCCCCATGCCGCCCAAATAGAATGCGGCCAGAATCGCCGGGTAGAAAGTAAGGTAGGCAAAACCGCTGGGTTGCGGAATGACAGTGAAGCGAAGCAGGAGGGCTGTCAGGGTCAGCGCTGCAGCCAACAAGTAGCGATAAGTTGCTGGCAGCGACCTGTGCCAGTTGTCGAGATTGCTCATATCGACCTCTGATTTTTGTGCTTGATGAAATGATAACAGGCATTTTTTGGGTTTTACCAGTGCCGGATCAGGACCAGACAGGCACTTCCGCACAAGCAACCAGCGTTGGATTCAGGTTGGAAACCTGCTACAAACAGGTTTACTATTGAATCTGCTTCACGGCATGGCAGCTCAAAACAACAAATACGGTGAGTTGAATGATCGATCTCGGTGAAAAAGAATTTGTATGGCTCAATCCGCCCTATTTCGAGCCGGTCGGGCAGGATGATGCCAACGACTGTCTGATTTATCTGCAGGATGGCGAAAAACATTTCGGCAAGCTCAATGGCCTGAAAGAGGATCCGGCCGCCATCGAATTCCTTTCCACGGCGGAATACACGCCCAGGCTCATCGATCTGGCCGAGGTCAAAATGATCCGCCTGGTCAAACCCTCGGAATTCAGCAAAAAATCCTACTCGATCGAATCACGCGCCGACAGCTTCCATGCCCCCTCGGAGCGGCAAACATTCCGCATAGAGTTCAACGACAAACAGATACTCAAGGGCGAAACGCTGGGTTTCGTCGCCGGCAATGAAGGGCTGTTCCTGTTCCCGGTCAAGAACGAGTTTTCCGTCATCCGCTATTTTTTTCCGTTCGCGGCCATGCAGAGTTATCAGATCGGCGAGAAGATCGGGCAGATTCTGGTCGACGAAAAACTGGCCGATCAGCGCAAGGTCGATGAAGCGCTGAACGAACAGGTCAAGCTGCGCAGTCAGAAGGTCGGCAGTTATCTCACCGAGCACAAGATCATCAACGCCGAGCAGTTGCATCAGGCCATCAAGCATCAGGAAGGCCAGCCCGTGCTCAAGCTGGGCGAAGCACTGTTGCAACTCGGGCTGATCGACCAGAAGCAGTTGCGGGCAGCGCTGGAGCAGCAAAAAGCCAATCGCAGCCTGCAACTCGGTCAGATTCTGATCAACATGCACATCATCGACAGCTACAAGCTGAAGGAAGTGCTGGCAAAAAAAATGGGCATTCCTTTTGTCGGGCTTGCGAATTTCAATTTCCAGCCGGATGCGACCAAGCTCATCGACGCCAGCGTCGCCAGGCGCTTCCCGCTCATTCCCCTGTGTCTGGAGGGCAACAAGCTGGTGATTGCACTGGAGGACCCGCTCAACATCGAGGCGCTCAAATACGTCAAGTTTCTGACCCAGAAAATCGTCATACCGGCCATGGCGCTACGCGAGGAAATCGTCGAAGCCATCAATCGCACATACAACGAAAACGATGCTTCGGCGCCGCTGGAATTCACCCCGCGCAGCGAATACATGTTGCACGATGTACCGGCTACGCCGCAAACCCGCATGGATGAACTGACGCAAAAGCTCTCGCTGGAGCAGGAGGATCACCGGCCGCTGAAAGAGGTTGCGGTGGAATCCGACAGCGCTTTGGTGAAGATTGTCGACAAGATGATTCTGGATGCCGCAGATCAGGGGGTCTCCGACATCCATATCGAGGGTTCGGCCAGGGGCAAGAGCGCGCATGTGAGATTCAGAAAGGACGGCTCGCTTTTTCTTTACACCGACATTCCGGCCAAGTTCAAGAATGCACTGATCTCCAGAATCAAGGTCATGGCGCAACTCGATATCTCGGAAAAAAGAAAGCCGCAGGACGGCAAGATCAACTTTAACCATGGAAAATCCAGGCATCTGGAACTGCGCGTGGCGACCATCCCGACCAACAACAATACCGAAGATGTTGTATTACGCTTGCTGGAATCCGCCAAGCCGGTCAGCATCGAGCATCTCGGCTTGGCGCCGGCCATGCGCGAGACGCTCGGCAAGATCATCACACGGCCGCATGGGTTGATATTGGTTTGCGGCCCCACCGGTTCGGGCAAGACCACCACCTTGCATTCGCTGATTCACAAGATCAACACGCCGGACAAGAAAATATGGACGGCAGAAGACCCGGTCGAAATTACGCAGCCCGGCCTTTCGCAGGTGCAGATCAACCCCAAGATCGGCCTGACCTTTGAGGTGGCGATGCGCAGCTTTTTGCGCGCCGATCCGGATATCATCATGGTCGGTGAAATACGGGATCGCGAAACGGCAGATATCGTGATCGAAGGCTCACTCACCGGTCACCTGGTGTTTTCCACCATACACACCAACAGTGCGACAGAGACGCTGATCCGCCTGCTCGATCTGGATATCGACCCGTTCAACTTTGCCGATGCCTTGCAGGCCATTCTGGCGCAGCGGCTGGTGAAATCACTTTGCAAGCAATGCAGGGCACCCTATGCCGCCAGTGATGAAGAGCTGAACGAACTGGCTGATGAATATTGCACCGGTACAGATCTGGAAGCCGCCAGAATCAGGACAGCCTGGGCGAAAGCTTATGGCAAGGACGGCAAATTGCAGCTGTTCAAGGCAGCGGGTTGCCCGCACTGCAAGAACAGCGGCTTTGCCGGTCGAATCGGCATTCACGAATTGCTGGTGATTGACGATGAGCTGAAGCGGCTGATCCACAAACGCGCCAGCACCGAAGAAATGCTCAAGCATGCAAGAGCGCATGGCATGCTGACATTGAAACAGGACGGCATTCTGAAAGTTTTGAGCGGCATCACCCAGATTGCCCAGATACGGGCACTGGCAGTCTGACCGAGACCCCGGCACTTTGTAAGATTGGGCAACATTACGGTAAGGTATACTTGCCTGTATGTTGCATATAACTTTCAATTGCCGAGAGTCTCCATGGCATCGGCATGCATGTTTTTCAATCTAACTTGCGCGTGGAAGCCGCTGCGGCGGATAAACAACAAACATGAAAAATCGCCTGTTCCATAGCGCATGGCCCGCTGTTCTGATCAGCATCATCTTGCTGACCGCCACCCTGTTTTACT
>JBEDHT010000154.1:0-5082 GCA_041174025.1 Pseudomonadota bacterium | reverse complement strand
ATGGCGATGCGTGATCCAGGTCAACAAGGCCAGCGTTGCCATGCCGCCGAGCAGATGCGCGGTGACGACTGCAGGCTTGAGCAGCATGGTCACCGTCCACATGCCGAGCATGGCCTGAAAGGTCACCAGCGCCAGCAGTGCGGTCGGCGTCCAAGGCGAAACCTGTATCAACCTTCTGGCGCGCCAGCCGAGTATGGCCAGCGCCAGCACCATCAACCCGAGCGTACCGGCAAGATAGCGGTGCAGCATTTCTTTCCATGCCTTGCCGTGGTCGAAATCACTGTCGGGAAATGCCGCCTGCGCCTGCTTGATGGCAGCTTCGCTCTCGGGCACGGTCATGGTGCCGAAACACCCCGGCCAATCAGGGCAGCCCAGTCCTGCGTCCGAAAGCCGCACATAGGCGCCGAGCGACACCACGCAGACCGCCAGCAGGGTCGTCGCCAGCGCAAGATGCCTGAACCATTTGGCCGCAGTGCCGAACATCATGTCAGCCCGCCCAGGCATATGCCAGAAGCCGGCCCAGATCCTTGCGGATATCGGTTGCGGCGATGTTGATCGGATAACTCATCATCAGAAAGCTCAAAGGGTCGACGAAATAAACTCTCTGTGCGCTCCCGGCAGCGGCTTGCGGCAGATCGAACTGGCGCATCAGCGCCGTGTGCTCTGCCGATGGCTGATTGAGCACGACCAGATCCGGATATTTCTGCTTGAGCTCGCTGACGTCAGCGCTGCCGGTAATCAGCACGCGCTGCACACGCGGAATGTGTTTGGCAAGCGACATGTGAATCTGCCGCATTTCATGCAGCCTGTCCGTGCAAACAGCATCGCATTCCCCGGCGATATACACCATGCTCCACTTCTCTTTCCAGAATTCCGGCGCTACCGGATTGGTCTCGCTGTCGCGAACACCTTCCGGCATGACGACCGGTTTGGCAGGCATCACCATATGGCCGCGACTGGCGCCGGACGGGTGCCAATCGAGCTTGTGCATGACGACCACGATGGCGAGCGGCGCAGCAAAAAAAATGAACAGCAACAGCAGCATCCAACGGCCTCTAGGACGGTTCGGCTGCCTGGCCGCGTTCAATAACTGATTGTCTGTCTGCATGTTCGCTGTCGCTTCAATAGTCGCTTCAATAATTGCTGATATCCGGTTTTTTCTGCCGCTTGATACTGGTAAACAGCCATATCAAAAATGCCGCTGCCGCAAAGCCGAACCATTGATAGGCATAACCGGTATGGGTTGTGATGCGCTCCGAGGGCGCCGGCCATGCTCGTGCGTAACCGCCTGCTTCACTGTCTGCATCCAGCCGGATGACCAGGGGCAGCACTTCGGCTGGCACCAGCCGCCGGTAAGCAGCCATATCCATGTTCTGCCATAACGTTTGCCACGCGCGTCCATCACCTGTTGCGGCTTGCGCCTCCAGGCTGTAAAACTTGTCTGACGGCAACCACAGATGCCCCCTCACCTGTTGCTCGCCTGCAGGCGGCTGTACCGGCGGCAACTGAGTTCTGTCGGCATTTGCCGCGATCCAGCCGCGATCAACCAGCACATACTGTTCCGTACCCTTGATTTTGAGCGGCGTGATGACGTGATAACCGGCACGATCCTGCATGACCTGGTTGTCGAGCAGTATCTGAAAACGCGGCTCGTAATGCCCTGCCACCCTCACTTGCCGGTATCGCCATGTTTCGATGTCAGCGAATGCCGGCGGCAATTCCACCGCTTCGGTCGCCAGCGCGCGGTCGAACATCGCCTGCAACTGCCGCTTCTGTTCGGCCTTGTTGTATTGCCAGAAACCGAATTTGATAAAGAGCGGAATGCAGACCAGCATCAGCAGGGTTCCCACCAGCGTGGGACGAAAACGGAGGTCTGAAAATCGAAATTGCAAATCACTCACCCGGGTCGCATAATCCACGGAAACCACGCGGAGAAACGCTCATGCTGATCAAGATCGCCATTGTGTTCACACTCATTGTTATTCTCGGCAGCCTGTTTTCTGCGCTGTTTTTTCTGGCGAAAGACAAGGGCAGCAGCGACCGCACCGCCAAAGCCCTTACTGTACGCATTACGCTTTCCATCCTGCTGTTCATCGCCCTCATGCTTGGTTACCTGACCGGCGTCATCGGGCACTGACACCACATAAAACAAGATTATTAAAAGGGCGCTGCATGCAACGCCCTTTTTTCTGCATTACAACCAGTAAACGAAGATAAACAAACCCAGCCAGACCACGTCAACGAAGTGCCAGTACCAGGCGACGCCTTCGAAACCGAAGTGGCGGTCAGGCGTGAAATGCCCTTTCATGCAGCGCAGCAGAATCACGATCAGCATGATGGTGCCGAGTGTGACGTGAAAGCCGTGGAAGCCCGTCAGCATGAAGAAGGTACTGCCATAAGCACCTGCGCCCAGTGTCAGCCCCAGATCGGTATAGGCATGGTGATATTCGTAGGCCTGGCACAACAGAAAGGCAATGCCGAGCGCAACGGTGAGGAACATGCCCAGCACCAGCTGCTTGCGGTTGTTCTTGAGCAAGCCCCAGTGCGCCCATGTAATCGTGGCGCCGGATGTGAGCAGAATGAGGGTATTGATCGCCGGCAAGCCCCATGCGCCCATCGGGCTGAAATTGGATGGTGGCGCATAGGTTTCCAGCGCGCCGCCATATCGGATGACATCACCGCCCGGACCAAGCGAAGGCCAGGCATCGGTGAAATCCTTGTGCATGGTGAAATCCGGGTCGAACCCCGCCAGTTCCGGCACCGAAATGATCCGCATGTAAAACAGAGCGCCGAAGAAAGCGGCAAAGAATGCGATTTCCGAGCAGATGAACGCGATCATGCCCCAGCGGAAGGACTTGTCTTCCCAATGTTTGTAAAGGCCGCTCTGGTTTTCGGCAATCACCCTGCCCATCCAGAAAAAGGTCATCAGCACGATGAGCGCGGCACCGGCGATCATCATCCAGTTACCGGCGTTGTAGTTGTTGATGCTGAAAATGAATCCGGATGCCAGCGTCAGTATGCCGACCGACATGAATACCGGATACAGACTGGGCGTTGGTACAAAGTACTGATTCTCAGAATGTGTAGCCATGCATTAGCTCCCGTGCTTTGTTGCTTATTTATTGTCTTCGCGCAGCTAGCCGACGCTGTGCGACCTCCCTAATTGACTGCCTTCACCGCGTTGAAAAACGCATAGGACAGCGTCACTACTTCCACCTTCTGCGGCAAATCCGGACTCACGTAAAACCTTAACGGCATGACTTTGCTTTCGCCCGGCTGCAACTCCTGTCTGACAAAACAAAAACACTCGATCTTCTTGACATGCGTGGTTGCGCTGGAAGGACTGACGCTCGGCACCGCTTGGCCTGCCACCACTTCGTTGGTCATGTTCTTCGCTTCGAACAGCACGGTTTCGATCTGTCCCGGCCTCACCATCACGCTGTTCTGTTTGGGGTGAAAATTCCAGGACAGCCCGGGCATCACATTGCTGGTGAACTCCACCTTGACCCAGCGCTGCTCGTCCACTGCCGAGTGCAGCTCCTTTGTTGCGCTGTTTTCCGTCTTGCCGTTCAAACCGGTTACGGTGCAAAAAACGTCATACAGCGGCACCAGTGAGACTGCAAACAGTGCAGAGGCTGCCACCAGCCAGAGCATTTTCAGCCCCAGACGGCGGTTTGCCTTCTGCCTTTCTTCATACGCATTCATCATGCCCATAACAGATACATTGATCCCGCATACACCAACAACACCAGCAATCCGAACAACAGGCCGAGCTTGATACTGCGTTTACGTCTTTCACTGTTCTGATCTTTCATGTTTCCTTCAGTCTCCAAACTTTGCCTGCAATCCGGCCCGGTCTTGACCGGACCGGCTTCATTATTTGATTACTGGCTGCACAGTGAAACTGTGATATGGCGGTGGTGAAGGCAGGGTCCACTCGAGGCCTTCAGCACCTTCCCATACCCGATCGGTCGCCTTCTTACCGCCGCGCACGCACTGCACGACGTTATAGACGAAGATCAGCTGCGCCAGACCCAGCACGAACGCTGCCACGGTCGAGACCGCGTTGAAGTCCGCGAACTGCAATGCGTAGTCAGGAATACGACGCGGCATGCCGGCCAGCCCGAGGAAGAACTGCGGGATGAAAGTCAGGTTGAAGGAAATGGCGGTCAACCAGAAATGCCATTTGCCCAGCGTCTCGCTGTACATGTGACCGGTCATCTTTGGCAGCCAGTAGTAAACACCGGCCATGATGCCCATGATGCCGCCGGCGAACAGCGTGTAATGGAAGTGTGCGACGACGAAGTAGGTGTGGTGGTATTGCGCATCCGCTGCCACATCCGCCAGCACCAGACCGGTGAGGCCGCCGATGCCGAACAGGATGATCCAGCCGATGGCAAACAGCATCGGCGTTTCAAAGGTCATGGAGCCGCGCCAGATGGTGGCGATCCAGCAGAAGAACAGCACAGCCAGCGGCAACGAAATCGCCATGGTACTGAACATGAAATAAATCAGTGCCGGGATTGGCATACCGACAGTGAAGAAATGGTGTGCCCACACTACCAGCGACAGTACGCCGATGCCCCAGAGCGAATAGACCTGCGCCTTGTAGCCATACATCGGTTTGCGGGCAAAGGTCTGCAATATCTGCGGCATGAAACCCCAGACCGGCAACAGCACAATGTACACCTCGGGATGGCCGAAGAACCAGGACAGATGCTGGAACAGGATGGGGTCGCCGCCGCCGGCCGCACTGAAGAAATGCGTACCGAAATGGCGGTCAGTCAGCAGCATGGTAACCGCACCGGCCAGCACAGGGATGGTCGCAATCAGCAGGAACGCGGTAATCAGCCAGCCCCAGGCAAAGATCGGCATTTTCATCAGCGTCATGCCGGGCGCGCGCATGTTGAAGATGGTGACGATGACGTTGATTGAACCCATGACCGAGGAAATACCGAGGATATGTACTGCGAAAATGGCGAAGTCAACGCCGATTCCGCCCTGCGTCGAGAGCGGTGCGTAGAAGGTCCAGCCGGTTGCAATCGCACCGTCGCCGATACCTATCAGCGCCAGGGCAAACGG
>JBEDHT010000153.1:0-6958 GCA_041174025.1 Pseudomonadota bacterium | reverse complement strand
GCTCTGAAGTACCGTCTATTTGTTTTCCAGACGGTACATGGCGAGGCTGCCGAGCAAGTTGGGCATGAAATTGATGCGTTCGCCGTAGGTCAGTACCAGTCTTTCTTTTACCCGGATATTGTGATTTTCGCAGAATTTGTCGAAATCAGCGATTGTGCACAGGTGCACGTTGGGTGTGTCGTACCACTGGTACGGAATGTCCCTGGAGACCGGCATGCGGCCGGAAATGAGCTGAAAACGGTTGCGCCAGTAGCCGAAATTGGGGAATGTGACGATGGCTTCGCGGCCCACCCGCAGCATTTCCTGCACGATCCGTTCGGTGTTGTGCATCGCCTGCAGGGTCTGCGACAGAATCACGACATCGAACGATTGCGCCTCAAAACCGGACAAGCCATCCTCGAGGTCCATCTGGATGACGTTAACGCCGTTCTGCATGCAGGTCAGCCAGTTGTTGTCATCTTTCTCCACGCCGTAACCGCGCACTTCCATTCCACTTTGCAGAAAGCGCAGCAGCTCGCCATCGCCACAGCCGAGATCGAGCGCCTTGCAGCCGAACTTCATCCAATTTGCGATAATTGCATAATCTTGTCTGAATTCAGTAAAGTTATCCAAATTATGCGCAGAATTCATGATGCGCTCCCGGTGTCTATGCGTTGCAGGTAATTGCGCAGAATGTCGTGATAATGCGGGTCCGGCATCAGGAAAGCATCGTGGCCGTGGGCGGCGGTGACTTCGGCGTAGCTTACGGCCAGCTCGTTGTCGAGCAGCGCTTTGACGATCTCGCGTGAGCGGGCGGGCGAGAAGCGCCAGTCGCTGGTGAAGGAGACGACGAGGAATTCCGCTTTTGCCTTCGCCAGTGCGGCAGAGAGGTCGCCGCCGTGCGCCAGCGCGGGGTCGAAATAATCCAGTGCGCGGGTCATGCGCAGATAAGTGTTGGCATCGAACTCGCCGGCGAATTTATCGCCCTGATAGCGCAGATAGGATTCCATCTCGAATTCCACACCGAAGCCGTATTTGATCTCGCCGTCGCGCAGTTTGCGGCCGAATTTGGCACCCATGGCGTCGTCCGAGAGGTAGGTGATGTGGCCCAACATGCGGGCGATGCGCAGACCGCGGCGCGGTACTGTATTGTGTTCGTAGTAGTGGCCGTCGTAAAACTCGGGGTCGGTCATGATAGCCTGGCGCGCGACTTCGTTGAACGCCATGTTTTGCGCGGTGAGATTGGGTGCGGATGCGATCACCAGCGCGTGCCGGATGCGTTCCGGATAGCTGAGGGTCCATTGCAGCGCCTGCATGCCGCCCAGACTGCCGCCGATGACTGCGGCCAGCTGTTCGATGCCGAGATGGTCGGCGAGGCGTGCCTGCGACGCCACCCAGTCTTCCACCGTGACTACCGGGAAAGCGGCTCCCCAGGGTTTGCCGGTGGCGGGATTGACGCTGGAAGGGCCGCTGCTGCCGTGACAGCCGCCGAGGTTGTTGACCCCGATGACAAAGAAGCGGTTGGTATCCAGCGGTCTGCCGGGGCCGACCAGGTTGTCCCACCAGCCGGGATATTTATCGGTTTCGCTGTACTTGCCGGCGACATGATGATTGCCGGAAAGCGCGTGGCAGATCAGCACCGCATTGGATTTATCGGCGTTCAGCGTGCCGTAGGTCTCGTACACCAGATCGAAGGCAGGCAGCACTTCGCCGCTTTTGAGCGTGAGCGGCTGCGTGAAGTGTGCGATTTTCGGCGCTACCAGGCCGACGGATGAATTTTCTTGCATGGCCCGATTATACTACGGCTTATGTCAGTGAATATCGCACCCTATCGCGGCATTGCGCCGCAAATCGGCCGGGAAGTCTACCTGCATCCGACCGCGTCGGTAATCGGTGATGTCGTCATCGGCGATCACGCTTCGGTCTGGCCCGGCGTCGTCATACGCGGCGATGTCAATCATGTCCGTATCGGTAGCGGTACCAACGTGCAGGACCTTTCGATTCTGCACGTCAGCCACAAATCGAGCTGGGATCCGGCCGGTTCGCCGCTGATCATCGGCGCCAATGTGACTATCGGCCACAAAGTCATATTGCATGGCTGCACGATTGAAGACGAAAGCCTGATCGGCATGGGCAGTATCGTCATGGACAAGGTGCTGGTGCAGAAGCATGTGCTGCTTGGTGCCGGCAGTCTGGTACCGGAAGGCAAGGTGCTGGAAAGCGGCTTTCTTTATTACGGCAGTCCGGCGAAAAAAGTGCGACCCCTGAGCGAGGCGGAGATCGCGCACTTCATCTATTCCGCCAATCACTACATCAAACTCAAGAACGACTATTTGCGTGCCTGATCGCAGCGCGCCGCAGTGACGCGCAATATGCCTGCCAGATCAGTGTGATGAGTGATTTCCACGAATCCATCCCGCTGCATGACATCCGCCACCTGCGCTGACTGGTCGTAGCCATGTTCCAGCAAGAGCCAACCGCCCGGGCGAAGATGCTGTGGCGCTGCTGTGACGATTTGCCTGATGTCGTCGAGGCCGTCGACGCCGGAAGCCAGCGCGCTCAAGGGTTCGAAGCGCAGGTCGCCCCGGCGCAAATGTTCGTCAGTCGAGCGGATGTACGGCGGGTTGCTGACGATGAGGTCGAATGTTTGCCCCGGCAGGTTTGAAAACCAGTTGCTGCGGATAAAACGCACGTTGCCGATTTTCAGCGCGGTGGCATTGCCGGTTGCAATTTCCAGCGCGGCTGCCGATGCATCGACGGCGGTGACTTCGGCCTTGGGCCGCGCTGCGGCGATCGCCAGTGCGATGGCGCCGCTGCCGGTGCCGAGGTCCAGCAGGTTGCAGCTGCTGTCCGTGGGCGTCAGCTTGAGCGCCGCTTCGACCAGCGTTTCGGTATCCGGCCGCGGAATCAGGGTGTCAGGGCTGACGCGCAGTGTCAGTCCGTAGAATTCGCGTTTACCCAGAATGTAGGCGATCGGCTCACCCTTGAGCCGCCGTTCGAGTGCGGTTGTGAACAGTCCGGATGCTGGCGCATCGAGATGGTCGTGTTCATGCGCGAGCAGCCAGGCATGGTCTTTACCCAAGGCTTCCTGCATCAGCAGGCGTGCCTCCAGCCGCGCTTCGCGCGCATCCAGTTTGAGTGTGTCAGCGAGCAGTTTCTGCGCTTCGGTCAGCCGCGCATGAATGCTCATTCTTCACCAAGCGAGGCCAGCAGGTCGGTCTGGTGTTCGGCCGAGAGGGCGTTGATCAGCTCGTCCATATCGCCCTCGGTAATGGCGTCGATCTTGTACAGCGTCAGATTGATGCGGTGGTCGGTAATCCGCCCTTGCGGGTAGTTGTAGGTACGGATGCGCTCGGAACGGTCGCCGGAGCCGATCAGCGATTTGCGTTCGCTGGCGATTCTGGATTGCTGTTCATTGACCTGCGCCGCCTTGATGCGCGCCGCCAGCACGCTCATCGCCTGCGCCTTGTTCTTGTGCTGGCTGCGGTCGTCCTGGCATTCGACGACGATGCCGGTCGGTAGGTGCGTGATGCGCACGGCCGAATCGGTCTTGTTGATGTGCTGACCGCCAGCGCCGGAGGCGCGATAGGTGTCGATGCGGATTTCGGCCGGATTGATGACGACATCGCTCACTTCATCGGCTTCTGGCAGGACGGCAACGGTACAGGCCGAGGTGTGGATGCGGCCCTGGGTTTCGGTGTCCGGCACCCGTTGCACGCGATGGCCGCCGGATTCGAATTTCAGTTTTGAATAAGCGCCGTGGCCGATGATCTTGGCGATGATTTCCTTGTAGCCACCCAGCTCCGACTCGTTGGCGGAAACGATTTCCACCTTCCAGCGCTGACGCTCGGCGTAGCGCGAATACATGCGGAAAAGATCGGCCGCGAACAGCGCGGACTCGTCGCCGCCGGTACCGGCGCGAATTTCCAGGAAGATATTGCGCTCGTCGTTGGGGTCTTTCGGCAGCAACAGTTTCTGCAGTCCGGCTTCAATCGTCTCCAGTTTTTCCTTGCCGGCTTCGATCTCTTCCTGCGCGAAGGCTTTCATTTCAGGGTCGGCCAGCATTTTCTGCGCTTCGGCAATGTCGGCTTCGCATTGTTCAAAAGCGTGATACTGCTCGACGATGGGCGTGATCTCGGCGTGCTCCTGCGACAGTTTGCGGAAGCTGTCCATATCTGCAGTTGCGCTTTCGCTCGAAAGCAGGCGGTTCAATTCGTCGAGGCGCTCGCTCAGGGAGGCGAGCTTTTTCAGCATGGAAGGTTTCATGGTTCAGTCTTGTATCTGGTAAAGCTGGCGCAACAACGATTCGAGCTGTTCGCGGTCTTCGCCGTGGGTATGGTTGAGGGCATGGCTGGGGCCATGAAGGAGTTTGTTGGTCAGCGCGTTGCTGAGGGTTTCGAGCACAAGCGCCGGGTCCTCGCCGCGTGCCAGCATGCGTTGCGCCTTGTCCAGCTCGTAGCGGCGGTGCTGCTCGGCCTGCTCGCGCAAGGCGCGTATGGTCGGCACCGCATCGCGCGTCTTCAGCCATTGCATGAAGTTCTGCACGCGCAGTTCGATAATTGCTTCAGCTTCGGCGGCGGCTTCCTGGCGGTTGCCAAGACCTTCCTGCACCACTTGCGCAAGGTCGTCGACGGTGTAGAGGTAGACGTCTTCCAGTTCGCCCGCTTCCGGTTCGATATCGCGCGGCACGGCGAGGTCGACCATGAAAATGGGGCGGTGCTTGCGTGCCTTGATGGCACGCTCGACCATGCCGAGGCCGACAATCGGCAGCTGGCTGGCGGTGGAGGTGATGACGATATCGAACTCGGCCAGCCGTTCGGGAATTTCCGACAGCAGTATGGCCTCGCCGCCGATGCGGCCGGCCAGTTCGTGGCCGCGTTCCAGCGTGCGGTTGGCGATGGTGGTCTTGCCCGGCTTCTGCGCGCTGAAGTGTTCGGCGCAGAGCTCGATCATTTCACCGGCGCCGATGAACAGCACGCTGAGGCCTTCGAGCTTGCCGTAGATGCGCTGCGCCAGCCTGACCGAAGCGGCAGCCATGGAGAGCGAGCTGGCACCGATATCGGTGTTGGTGCGCACTTCCTTTGCCACCGCAAAAGTGCGCTGAAACAGCTTGTGCAACAGCGTACCCAGGGTGCCTGCATGATCGGCGATTTTGACCGCCTGTTTCATCTGTCCGAGAATCTGCGGCTCACCCAGCACCATGGAATCCAGACCCGAGGCGACGCGGAAAGTATGTTTGACGGCATCCTGCTGCGGCAGGGTATAGGCATACGGCTCGATATTTTCGGGGTTGAGCCTGTGGTAATTCGCCAGCCACTCGAGCGCGCGCTGTGGATCATCGGTGTTGCAATAGAGCTCCGTGCGGTTGCAGGTCGAGAGTATCGCCGCTTCCTTGACGCCAAAGGCGCTGCCGCGCGAAGTCAGGTCGCGCAGGGCATCGGCCAGATGTTCGTTCTGGAAAGCAATGTGCTCGCGGATGGATATGGGTGCGGTGTTGTGGTTAACGCCGACTGTGAATAAATGCATTCCGTAATTTTCCTGTATCGCTCATTCTTAAGCAACACAAACCGGCGTCCAACGGTGTTTTTGTCTGACGTTTGCGGTTAAAATGCCTTTTTATCCGCAAATTTTAGAATTCACATCATGGCCAAACAATTCAGAATCGCACCAAGTATCCTTTCCGCCAATTTTGCCAAACTGGGTCAGGAAATTACCGACGTCATTACATCCGGTACCGATATCGTTCACTTCGATGTGATGGACAACCATTACGTCCCCAACCTGACGATCGGGCCGCTGGTCTGCGAAGCCATCCGTCCGGTGACCGATGCCATTATCGACGTGCACCTGATGGTGAAGCCGGTCGACCGCATCATTCCGGATTTTGCCAAGGCCGGCGCCAACATCATTACCTTCCACCCCGAGGCTTCCGAGCATATCGACCGCAGTCTCTCGCTGGTGCGCGACCACGGTTGCAAGTCCGGCCTGGTGTTCAACCCGGCAACGCCGCTCGATTATCTCGACTACGTGATGGACAAGGTCGACATGATTCTGCTGATGTCGGTCAACCCCGGCTTCGGCGGCCAGAAATTCATCCCCAGCACGCTGGACAAGCTGAGAGCTGCCCGCGCACGCATCGATGCCTACACCGAAAAGACCGGCCGCGAAATCTGGTTGGAAGTCGACGGTGGCGTCAACGCTGCCAACATCGCTGAAGTCGCCCGCGCCGGTGCCGACACCTTTGTTGCCGGTTCCGCGATTTTCGGTGCCGGCAAGGACACCGATCCCAATCGCTATAACACCGTGGTCAGCGCCCTGCGCGCCGAACTGGCAAAAGTCTAGGCGATTCGTCATGGACATCAGCATGAATCTCGAACACACCTCCTGGCGATGGTGGTCTTGAGCTAGACACCGGGCGCCTGTTCGTGCCCGCCACGCAGCGCAATTCCGGTAACGGTGCGCTGCCATCGCAGAATGTTCATGTTGGAGATGTTATGTTGCAAATGATGAATCAATCCGGATTCGAAGCCCTGGCCAAACAGGGCTTCAACCGTATTCCGCTGGTCACCGAAACTTTCGCCGACCTCGATACCCCGCTCTCGCTTTATCTCAAGCTGGCCAATCAGCCTTACAGCTATCTGCTCGAATCGGTGCAGGGCGGTGAGCGCTTCGGCCGTTATTCGATTATCGGTCTGCCCGCCAGAACAAGGCTGGTGGCACGCGGTCATCAGGTTGAAGTGATCGAGGACGGACAGGTGGTCGAAGCTGTCAGCGACGTCAACCCGCTGGACTTTGTCAAAAGCTACCAAGCCCGTTTCAAGGTGCCGCCATACGATGGTCTGCCGCGTTTTACCGGCGGTCTGGCCGGTTATTTCGGCTACGAGACCGTGCGCTATATCGAGCGCAGGCTGGCAACGACCAGCAAGCCCGACGCGCTTGATGTGCCCGATGTGCTGCTGATGGTGTCGGAAGAGCTGGC
>JBEDHT010000152.1:0-3437 GCA_041174025.1 Pseudomonadota bacterium | reverse complement strand
CGATGGAGCTGACGAACTCGCGGTCATGGCTGACGAAGAAGAGCGTACCTTTATAACGGTCCAGCGCAGTATTGAGCGCTTCGATCGATTCCATGTCCATGTGGTTGGTCGGCTCGTCCATCAGCAGCACGTTGGTGCGTTGCAGCATCAGGCGGCCATACAGCATGCGGCCTTTTTCACCGCCGGAGAGCACCTTGACCGATTTTTTCGTGTCTTCGCCGGAGAACAGCAAGCGACCCAGCATGCTACGCACAGCTTGGTCGTCGTCGCCTTCCTGGGTGAAGCGCGTCATCCAGTCGAACAGGGTTTCGCCCTCATCGAATTCATATTCGTGATCTTGCGCGAAATAGCCCAGCTTGGCTTTCTCCGCCCATTTGACACTACCGTGTTTGGGCTGCAGGTCGCCCGCCAGACAACGCAGCAGGGTGGTCTTGCCGATGCCGTTTTCGCCGATGATGGCGATTTTTTCACCGGCTTCGACCATCAGATTGAAATCGTTGAACAACGGTTTGTCGAAACCATGCGACAGCTTCTGCACTTCCAGCGCGTTGCGATGGAGTTTTTCCTTGTCGTCGAATTCGAAGCGGATGAACGGATACTGGCGCGAAGAAGGCTTGAATTCCTCGATCTTGATCTTGTCGATCATCTTCAAGCGGCTGGTTGCCTGCTTGGCCTTGGATTTGTTGGCCGAGAACCGGCGCACAAAATCCTGCAGCTCGGCGACTTTTTCCTTGGCGCGGGCGTTGTCCTTGGCCTGCTGCGCGCGCGCCTGGCTGGCGGCTTCCATGTAATCGTCATAAGTGCCCGGATACACCGTCAGCTTGCCGTAGTCCATGTCGGCAGTGTGGGTGCAGACCTGGTTGAGAAAGTGGCGGTCGTGCGAAATGATGATCATCGTGCAATCGCGGTTGTTGAGCACGTCTTCCAGCCAACGGATGGTGTTGATGTCGAGGTTGTTGGTCGGCTCGTCCAGCAGCAGGATATCGGGGTTGGCGAACAGGGCCTGCGCCAGCAGCACGCGCAGCTTCCAGCCCGGGGCGATCGCGCTCATCGGGCCGCTGTGTTGCTCGGTCGGGATACCGACACCCAGCAGCAGTTCGCCGGCGCGCGCTTCGGCGGTATAGCCGTCATACTCGGCAAAAACGCCTTCCAGTTCGGCCGCGCGCATATAGTCGTCTTCGGTCGCTTCCGGGTTCATGTAGATGGCGTTTTTCTCGATATTCGCCTTCCACATCTGCTCGTGGCCCATCATCACCACGTCCAGCACGCGCTCGTCTTCATAGGCAAACTGATCCTGACGCAGCCATGCCATGCGCTCGTTGCTGTCGATCGTGACATTGCCGGCACTGGGCTCCAGCACGCCGGCCAGAATTTTCATGAAAGTGGATTTGCCGCAACCGTTGGCGCCGATGAGGCCGTAGCGATTGCCTTCGCCGAATTTGACCGAGACGTTCTCGAATAACGGCTTGGCGCCGAACTGCATGGTGATGTTGTTAGCAATGAGCAAAATGAATCCTTAAAAAATCTTGCCACAGAGAACACAGAGGCCACAGAGCACCAGGACTTGGATTTTCTCTGTGTTCTCTGTGAACTCTGTGGCTTGAATAGAGTTAATCAAATTTGTTACGAATGACGACTTCTTCCAGTGCCAGTTGTCCGCCACGCGGCCAGGCTTCCCGGATGCCTTTGCCGACAGCGACGAACATTGCAGGCGTGTGGTCTGCCGGCAGGTTGAGTAGCCTGGCGACAGCGTCAAAATCAAAGCCGTCCATCGGGCAGGTGTCGTAGCCCATTTCTTTCGCGGCCAGCATGATGGTCATCGCTGCCATGCCGCATGAGCGCATCGCTTCATCGCGCTGCACCTGTTCGCGGCCACCGTAGTACTGGCCGATGGCAGGCACGAGGAAATCCTGTACCGGTTTCGGCGCATCTTTCCAGTAACGCTCAGGCTGTTTCTCCCAGGCTTTGAGATCGGCTGTCAGCACGATCAGCAGTGAGGCATCGGTCACTTGCGCCTGATCCCAGCTCACCTTGCGGATTTCCTGACGCAGGGCCGTATCCTGCACAAGCACGAAGCGCCAGTTCTGGATGTTGAAAGCGGTAGGGGAGAGTATGGCCAGAGACAACAGCTGCTCGATTTCGGCATCGCTCATGCGGTGCCCGGCGTCGTAGGCCTTGATCGACCTTCTGCTTTCAATCGCGATTGAAACGTTCATGCACTTTTCCTTTAATTGATGTCGATGATTTCCAGCGTCATGTCGCCAGCCGGCCTGCGCCAGATGACGCTGTCGCCGGTTTTGTGACCGAGCAGGGCTTTGGCCAGCGGCGAAACCCAGCTGACCTTGTGCGCGGCGATGTCGGCTTCATCTTCGCCGACGATTGTGAAAGTATGAAGAACGCCTTCTTCATCTTCCATTTGCACGGTTGCGCCGAACAACACCTTGTCTTTCGGCTGGTTTACCGGGTCTACCGGAATAGCCTGCTCCAGCCTGGCCTTGAAATAGCGCAGGTCACGCTCGATGACGGCCAGCTGCTGCTGAATGACCGGGTCTTCCTTTTTCGGAGACAAACCGGCGCGCAGCTTCTCCAGCCTCATCGACTCGGCCTCCAGCTGTCTCAGACCGCTTGGCGTGACATAGTTCGGATGTTCACTGACCGGCCGTTCCGGCAGATCGGTGCCTGCGTGTTCGAGGTCATCCTCTTTGACGAAACCGCGGCTCATGTTCTCGGTGCTAATTTGATGAATGATTGGGGCAGATGCAGTGCAAGGCGCACGGCGCGCAATATCCGAGACAGTACATTCAAGTACGGCGAGGATGTGAGCACCGCGTAACGCAGCAATGCGCTGCCCCGGTCATTCATCACTCCCACTCGATGGTGGCTGGCGGCTTGCCGGAGATGTCATATACCACCCGGTTGATGCCGCGCACTTCGTTGATGATGCGGTTGGAGACTCGCCCCAGTAATTCATAGGGGAGTTCTGCCCAGTGGGCGGTCATGAAGTCACTGGTGACGACCGCGCGCAAGGCGACGACGTAATCATAAGTGCGGCCGTCGCCCATGACGCCGACAGACTTCACCGGCAGGAATACGGCGAAGGCCTGGGAGGTTTTTTCATACCAGCCGGAGCTGCGCAGTTCTTCAATAAAAATGGCGTCTGCGCGGCGCAGCAGGTCGGCATATTCCTTTTTCACTTCGCCCAGAATGCGGACGCCGAGGCCGGGGCCGGGGAATGGGTGACGATAGACCATGTCGTGCGGCAAGCCGAGCGCCACGCCCAGTTCGCGCACTTCGTCCTTGAACAGCTCGCGCAGGGGTTCCAGCAGTTTCAGGTGCAGGGTTTCCGGCAGGCCGCCGACGTTGTGGTGACTCTTGATGGTATGCGCTTTCTTGGTCTTGGCGCCGGCCGATTCGATGACGTCGGGGTAGATGGTGCC
>JBEDHT010000151.1:0-5095 GCA_041174025.1 Pseudomonadota bacterium | reverse complement strand
AGTTTGAGATTTTTGAACTGAAGCAATTTAGGACTAACTGGTCAAAGGCGGTTGAACAACAGTGAATTGGCAAAAAGGCCTCTATTTTAGAACAAAGCCGCGGGTTTACCTGAAAGTTTCTCGCACAGGGCCGATGGCAGGCGGTATTGGCTGCAATAATGAAGTAAAATGCAAATAGTTATAATGAGTTAGCACCCGCACCGACAAATAATGGTCAAAAAATCCCTGATCTGGACTTACAGAGCCGCACTTTCCGCATTGTGGCTGATCATCATCGTGCTGACGCTCTCCATCCTGACGCTGCGCTATTTCGTCCTGCCGAATATCGACGGCTACAAGGACCAGATCGCCGAAGCCGTCAGCCAGGCCGCCGGCAAGAAAGTCACTATCGGCCATGTCGAAGCCAGCTGGAACGGCATGAACCCCCATCTCAGCCTGCGTCAGGTCGCCATTTACGACGATGAAAACCGCATCGCACTCAATCTGTACGAAGTCGAAACCAGCCTGTCATGGCTCAGCATTCCCCTGTTCGAACCCAAACTCGCCTCGCTGCTGATTCAAGGGCCGGTGCTTTCCATCCGCCGTGAAGCGGACGGCAGTCTGGTCGTTGCCGGCATCCGCATGGGCGGCGATTCCAGCCCCGAACTGGCGAATTGGGTATTACGGCAATCCCGCATCGACATTGTCGATGCCACCGTGCTCTGGCAGGACGACTTGCGCAAAGCACCACAGCTGATGCTGAGCGACCTGCAGCTGACCATCGAAAACCCGGTTTGGGAAAGGCTGCTGGACCGCCACCGCTTTGCCTTGCGGGCCACGCCATCGGCTGCTTCGTCGCAACCGGTAGACCTGCGCGGCAACCTGTACGGTGCCGATATCAGCAACCTCAAGGACTGGAGCGGCACCATTTACGGCCGCATGGACGGCACCGATATTGCAGCCTGGCGTCAGTGGCTGGATTATCCTTTCGACATCGCCGAAGGTCATGGCGCCGCCCGTTTCTGGCTGGAGTTCAGCAAGGGCAGCGCGAAACAGCTGACTTCCGACGTCAACTTGCAGAAAGTACGCGCGCGTCTTTCCAAAACCAGCGCCGAAGCGCAGCTCAACGCGCTGAGCGGGCGCCTGATATGGGCAAGCCATGCCGACGGCCAGTCGATCAATCTGGAGCGCATCAAGCTGTCGACGGCCGATGGCCTCAAGCTGGAAAACGGCAGCTTCGGTTTCCGCGAGCGCCTGTTGCAAGGCAAGGAAACGGTAGAAGGCAGCGTCAAGCTGGATGAATTGAACCTGGCGTCCATCAGTGCTTTCAGCACACGCCTGCCATTGCCGCAAAAAACATCTCAGCAATTGGCCAGCATGGCGCCGGAGGGCGTGGTCAACAACCTGGAGATGCGCTGGAAAGGCGGCCGCGAATCGCTGGATGAATATGATATCCGCATGCAGTTCAAGAATCTCGGCATTGACGCTAACAATCAAATTCCGGGATTCACCAACCTCAGCGGCACCCTGAGCGCCAACCAGAAACAGGGTACGCTCAACATCAACGCGCAGCAGGCAACGCTCGATTTCAAACGGGTGATGCGCTGGCCGATACCGGCAGAGAAACTCACCGGCATGGTGAAATGGACGCATCATGCGCAAGGCACCGATGTGCGGATTACCAATCTCACGGTCAACAGCCAGCACCTGACCGGCACGGTGAACTCGCTCTACAAGCACAGCAAAAACGGCCCGGCTTCGATCGAATTGAACGGCCGCTTCGACCGCGGCGATGCCAAATACGCGCTGTTCTACTATCCGCAGATGCTGGGTACGGAAACACTGAACTGGCTGGACAGCTCCATCATCGGCGGCAAGGTATCGGACATCCACGTCATCGTGCGCGGGCGCGTCGACCAGTTCCCCTACGTCAACCCCGACCAGGGTCTGTTCAAGGTCACCGCCAGACTCAATGAAGGCGTGCTGGATTACGCCGAAGGCTGGCCGGCCATTCAGAATCTCGGTCTGGACATGTTGTTCCAGGGCTCTCGCATGGAGCTTACTGCCGATGGCGGCCAGATCCTCGGCAACCGGCTGACCAGCGTCAAGGCTGTGATTCCGGTTCTGGATGCCGACCAGCCCGTGCTTGAAATCAGCGGAGAAACGCAAGGCTCGGTGACGGATGGCGTCCGATTCGTCAACAACAGCCCGGTACTGGAGCTCACCGAAGGTTTTACCAACAACCTGCGCACCAGCGGTAACGGCAAGCTCAAACTGAACCTGAAAATTCCGCTGGAAGACGTCGATGCAACCAGAGTCGAAGGCAGCTACCAGATCATCAACGCCAGCATGAACAGCCCTTCGATTCCGGATCTGACGCGCATCAACGGCACGCTGGAATTCACCGAATCCAGCATCGGCGGCAAGAATATCGCCGCCTATGTCTATGATGGCCCAGCCCGGGTCGACATCAGCAGCGGCAAGAACCGCCTGGTCAAGGTCAGTGCCAGAGGCAACCTGAGCGACAGCGGTCTCAGAAAAATCATAGGCAACAGCGCTGGCAGTCTGGTCAGCGGCAATGCCGACTGGTTCGGCGATATCAGCATCCAGCCGCAGCAGCTCGATGTGGTGATACGTTCCAGCCTCGCCGGCATGGCCCTCGACCTGCCTGCACCGATGGGCAAAAGCGCGCAGGAGAGAATGCCGCTGCGCATAGAAAAACGCCAGCAATCGGCAAGCCAGGACATCATCAATATCAGCATGGCAAATCAGGTGGCAGCGAGAATCCTGCGTACCGAACGCAACGGCGCTTACAGCATCGACCGTGGTGAAATCGCGCTTAACGTGCTGCCGGAAATTCCCGCCGAACCGGGCCTCGCCGTGCGCGGCAACTTCGAGCAGCTCGACCTCGACCGCTGGCTCGCAGTGCTGGAAAAAAGCAAAGGCACTCAGGGCGCCACGCCCGGCCAGCCGCTGAAAATCGACCGCATCGACATGACGGTCAACACGCTGGATGTATTCGGCCGCCGCCTCAATGATTTCAGGCTCGGCGCGAAACAGGCCGTGGATGGCTGGCAAATGCAGATTCAGAGCCGTGAAATGAACGGCGATGTGCGATGGGTCAGCAGCGAAAACGGCAAGGTCATCGCCAGACTGAAAAGTCTGACTGTGCCGGGCAAGACGCCGCCTGCGCTGACCGAGTGGGAACCCACCGCCGACCGCAAAAAGCTCGAATACCCCGATCTCGACATCACTGCCGAATCGTTCATTCTCGGGCAGAAGAACCTGGGCAGGATGGAGCTGCGCGCCAGCGAGCGCGGCGATGACTGGCGCATCGATCAGTTACGCATCGTCAATGAGGACAGTACCCTGCAGGCCAATGGCGAATGGCACAACTGGCTGCGTAACCCGAACACGCAAATGAACGTCAATTGGGAAATCAGCGATGTCGGCAACACACTGGGGCGCTACGGCCATCCGGGCATGATCAAGAATGGCAAGGCCACACTGAGCGGCAAACTGGGCTGGCCCGGCAGCCCGCATGAATTCAACATCGAGCAGCTTTCCGGCAATTTCTCGCTGGATGCGCGCAACGGTCAGATTCTCAAAATTCAGCCCGGCGTCGGAAGGCTGTTCAGCGTGCTGACGCTGCAAAACCTGCCGCGCCGTTTGACGCTGGATTTCAGGGATGTGTTGAGCAGCGGCTTTACCTTTGACAAAATCACATCGAATGCCAATATCAGCCAGGGCGTCATGCGCAGCGACAACTTCCTGATGGAAGGCCCCACCGCAAAAGTCGAGATCAAGGGTGAAACCGATCTCAAAAAAGAGACTCAACATCTATATGTCAAGGTAACGCCTTACATCAGCGACAGCGTTTCCCTGGCTGCGCTGGCCGGCGGACCGGCTGTCGCCGCAGCAGCTTTTGTTGCACAGAAGCTGCTGAAAGACCCGCTGAACAAGATTGTCGCAGAAGAATATGAAATCACCGGCACCTGGGACAATCCGGTTGACAACAAGCAGGACAAGCCCGGCTCCGAGCCGGTGAGAGCCATTCCCGGACAATAAAAGCCGGAACAAAGGCAACGCCAGAACAAAGGCAACGCCGGAGCGATGGCAATGCTGGAACAAAGACAAACAGCAACAAAAGTAATGGCAACAAAAGCAAACAACACCACACAAGCATGAAAGAACACAATGGCGATCAAATCCAGGGCTAAACAGACCAGAACTTCCAAAACCAGAGCGCTGCCTAGCATGACCCGAATCGCCGGCATCCAGATGGCCTCCGGGCCGCATGTGTCGGCCAACCTGAGCGAAGCCGAACGATTGATCGAGATCGCCGTCAACCAGGGTGCAAAACTCGTGGCGTTGCCGGAATACTTCGCCATCATGGGCATGAAAGACACCGACAAGGTCGCCGCGCGCGAAAAGGAAGGCAGCGGCCCGATACAGCGCTTTTTGTCGAAAACGGCAAAAAAGCACCAGATCTGGATTATCGCCGGTTCCATTCCGCTGGAATGCAAAACGCCGGACAAGGTACGCAACAGCTGCCTGGTTTATGACGACAAGGGCAAGCAGGTCGCACGCTACGACAAGATTCACCTGTTCGGCCTGGACCTCGGCAACGAACAATACCGTGAGGAAGACACCATCGAACCGGGCGGTGAAGTGGTGACGCTGGAAACGCCTTTCGGCAAAATCGGCCTCTCCATCTGCTATGACCTGCGATTCCCCGAACTCTATCGCGCCATGGGCGAGGTCGATATCATCGTCGTGCCTTCGGCTTTCACCGAAACCACCGGCAAGGCCCACTGGGAAACCCTGATAAGGGCGCGCGCCATCGAGAATCTCGCTTACGTGCTTGCACCGGCACAGGGCGGCTATCACGCCTCCGGCCGCGAAACCCACGGCAACAGCATGATCGTCGATCCCTGGGGTGTGGTGCTGGACCGCTTGCCGCGCGGCTCCGGTGTCGTTACCGCCTCGATCAACCCGAGCTATCAGGCCAGCCTGCGCAAGAGTTTGCCTGCGCTCAAGCATCGCAGCCTGGCCTAGGACGTGTTCACAATCATGATTTTTCGTATTATCTATCGCAACCTATATTGCTATAGTT
>JBEDHT010000150.1:0-2625 GCA_041174025.1 Pseudomonadota bacterium | reverse complement strand
AAGCAGCAGCGTCTCGCCCGGGCGCCATTCTGCAATCTCGGTAGCCGTCAGCGTTTCCAGGTTGATCTGCCGCGCTTGCGGATCAGGCATCCAGCTGACTTCGGGCCAGTCGGCCAGACTGGGTGGCGTCTGCAACGAAGGGCCGCTGCCATCGAGCACGAAATGCGCGTGGCGCGTGGCCGCACAATTGGGAATCACCGCCACCGGCAATGAGGCGGCATGAGTCGGGTAATCCAGAATCTTGACGTCCAGCACGGTGGAAAGACCACCCAAGCCCTGTGCGCCGATACCGAGCGCATTGACCTTGTCGTAAATCTCGATGCGCAACTGTTCCAGCCTGTTGTGCGGGCCGCGCATTTTCAGCGACGGCATGTCGATTTCGTCCATCAGCGCTTCTTTCGCCAGCAGCACGGCTTTTTCCGCCGTACCGCCGATGCCGATACCGAGCACGCCGGGCGGACACCAGCCCGCACCCATGTCCGCCACGGCAGACAATACCCATTCGACGATATCGTCGGAAGGATTGAGCATGGCGAGCTGCGCTTTGTTCTCGGAACCGCCGCCCTTGGCCGCCAGTTTGACCTCGACCTTGTCGCCGGACACCAGCCGCACGTGGATGACGGCAGGCGTATTGTCGAAGGTGTTTTTGCGGCTGCCGGCCGGATCGGCCACGATGGAAGCGCGTAGCGGATTCTCTTCAAAACGGTAGGCGCGGCGCACGCCTTCATTGATGAGTGCCTCGATATCTGCGCCCGGCTCCCACTGCACGCCGGTGCCGACATTGACGAAAACGACGACGATGCCGGTATCCTGGCAGATGGGGCGGCGGCCTTCGGCGCACATGCGTGAGTTGGTCAGAATCTGCGCAATCGCGTCCTTCGCCGCCGGCGACTGCTCCAGCGCATAAGCATCGCCGAGCGCGCGAATGAAATCGACCGGGTGATAACAGGACATGAATTGCAAGGCGTCGGCGACGCTGGCAATCAGATCCTCGTTCCTGATCAGCGTCACGCCACCGCCTGCTTCAGTTGATCGAGAATGCCGGGGTTATCCAGCGTGGAAATATCGGAGGTAATTTCTTCGCCTTTCGCCAGCGAGCGCAACAGGCGTCGCATAATCTTGCCGGAGCGGGTTTTCGGCAGGTTCTCGCCGAAGCGGATTTCATCCGGCTTGGCGATGGGGCCGATCTCCTTCGCCACCCAGTCGCGCAATTCGGCGACGATTTTCTTCGCCGCATCGCCCTCGGGGCGCGCACCTTTCAGCACGACGTAGGCAACAATCGCCTCGCCCTTGACGTCATGCGGCTTGCCGACGACGGCGGCTTCCGCCACCAGCGGGTTGGCGACCAGCGCCGATTCGATCTCCATGGTGCCGAGGCGGTGGCCGGACACGTTCAGCACGTCATCGATACGGCCCATGATGGTGAAGTAACCGGTCTTGGCGTCGCGCACGGCGCCATCACCGGCGAGGTAGAGCTTGCCGCCCAGATCGGCAGGGAAATACGATTTTCTGTAGCGTTCGGGGTCGCCCCAGATAGTGCGTATCATCGACGGCCACGGACGCTTGATGACCAGCAGGCCGCCCTGACCCCACGGCAGTTCCTGGCCGGTTTCGTCGACCACGGTGGCCTGTATGCCGGGTAGCGGCAACGTGCAGGAACCCGGCACCAGCGGCGTCACCGGCAGCGGCGAGATGACATGGCCGCCGGTTTCAGTCTGCCAGAACGTATCCATGATGGGGCAACGGCCGCCGCCTACCTCTTCGTGAAACCACATCCAGGCTTCGGGATTGATCGGCTCGCCGACCGAACCGAGCAGGCGCAGGCTGGAGAGGTCGAACTTGTTCGGGTGCGTTTCCGGGTTGGTGGCAGAGGCCTTGATCAGCGAGCGGATGGCGGTCGGCGCGGTGTAGAAAATGCTGACCTTGTGGCGCTGGATCATCTGCCAGAAACGGCCGGCATGCGGGTATGTGGGAATCCCCTCGAACACCACCTGTGTCATGCCGAGCGCCAACGGGCCGTAAGCCACATAGGTGTGGCCGGTAATCCAGCCGACATCGGCGGTGCACCAGAACACGTCGCTGTCCTTGCCGTCGAATACCCAGCGCGTGGTATTGGCCGCATGCAGCAGGAAACCGGCAGTCGCGTGCTGCACACCTTTGGGCTTGCCGGTGGAACCGGAGGTATAGAGCAGGAACAAGGGGTGTTCGGCATTGACCCAGACCGGTTCGCACGTATCGGCGACATCGGCGATGAGCTCATGCCACCAGAGGTTGCTGGCGTTCCAGGCAATGTCGATACCAGTACGGCGGAAGACGATGACTTTTTCTACCGACTCGCAGCCCGGCATCTGCAGGGCCTCATCGACGGCGGATTTCAGCGGCAGCGAACGGCCGCCGCGGAACTGGCCGTCGGCAGTGATCACGGCGCGCGCGCCGGTATCCTGTATGCGTTCCTGTATGCTCTTGGCGGAAAAACCGCCGAAAACCACCGAATGCGTAAGACCGAGGCGGGCGCAGGCCTGCATCGCCGTAATCGCCTCGACCCCCATCGGCATGTAGATCAGCACGCGGTCGCCCTGATTCAGTTGCAGTTTCTTGAGACCGTTGGCAAAGCGGCAGACGCGC
>JBEDHT010000149.1:0-8774 GCA_041174025.1 Pseudomonadota bacterium | reverse complement strand
GTCAGATCACGCAGGATCAGACCAAGACGGTTGACCTCGGTCTTGGCCGGCGCCTTGCTGCTGGCCACGACTTCATCCTTCTCGGTCGGCATCTCGCCCAGCGCGATACTGAGCGTTTTCGAGCCGCCCTTGCGCAGAATCTCCACCGGCACCTGCTTGCCTGGCTTGGTAGCGCCGACGATCCGTGGCAGATCGGACGAGGTTGAAATCGGCTTGCCGTCAAACTTGAGGATGACGTCGCCAGCCTCAAGACCGCCCTTTTCTGCCGGGCTGCCTTTCTCCACATTGGAGACCAGCGCGCCGTTGGTGTTCTTCATGCCGAAGGATTCGGCCAGCTCCTTGTTGATTTCCTGAATGCCGATACCGAGCCAGCCGCGCGTGACCTTGCCGCTGGCGCGCAGCTGATCGGAAATATCCATCGCGACATCGATCGGGATCGCGAATGAGAGACCCATATAACCGCCGGTGCGGCTGTATATCTGCGAGTTGATGCCGACGACCTCACCCTTCAGGTTGAACAGCGGGCCGCCGGAGTTGCCGGGGTTGATGGCAACGTCGGTCTGAATGAAGGGTACGAAATTCTCCTGCGGCAACGCACGCCCCTTGGCGCTGACCACACCTGCGGTCAATGTGCTTTCGAGGCCGAACGGCGAACCGATGGCCACCACCCACTCACCGACCTTGAGATTGTCGGGATTGCCCAACGTGACCTTGGGCAGTCCGCTGGCTTCGATCTTGAGCAACGCGACATCGGTACGCGCATCTGCGCCGATGATTTTGGCGGTGAACTCACGCTTGTCGTTGAGCTTGACCACTACCTCTTCGGCATTCCTGATGACGTGGGCATTGGTCAGAATATAGCCGTCGCTGCTGATGATGAAGCCTGAACCCAGCGATTGAGACTTGTACTCCTGCTGAGGTGCGCCCTGTCCCGGCGCGCCCGGCATCGGAATGCCGAAACGGCGGAAAAACTCGCTCAAGGCCTCGTCATTCGGCATGCCGCCAAACGGCGAAGCGTTGGCTTGCATGACCTGCGTGATGCTGATGTTGACCACCGCCGGGCCTTGTTTTTCAGCCAGTTCGGTAAAGTCGGGAAGTTGGTAACCGGCGCCGGCCGCAGCCTGCAGCGGGTAGCCGGCAACAGCGAAACAGAATGCAAAAATCGCAAACACTTTTCTGATCATTTATTCACCTCGTTGACACTTGAAATGGGTAGCAGGGGCATCATCCCTGCGCAGAATGACTGGCTGATGAGCGGGGTTGTAGCGTTGTCCGCCAGCGCGACCCCTGAGCCAGAGAAGGCCAAGCGCAAGCCCGGCTGCCGCGCCGGCCAGCGCATATACATCCTGGCTGGCGGCACTCGCATCGGCAGGCAACAGCGCCATCCCAAGCAAGGCGCCCAGCAGCAAGGCCGCCAGCGGTATGCCGTAGATCAGCATCGAGTTTTTCAGCATGGCATGCTCCTCGATACCGACAATCACGTTATCGCCGACTCTGGCACCAATCTGGTTGCCCGCCTTGAATGTACTCTTGTGATTGAACAGCTTGCCCCACAGCGAAATGCCGCAACCGCGCGTCTTGCCGCACAAACCGCACGGATTCTTGCGGATGATTTCCAGCATCGCCACGTCATCCTTGACGTCAACGACGACTGCATGTTCTTCAATCATGACAACCCGCTTTTATTTCTTGAAATTGACAGAATTGGCGATCTGCAGCACGGTGGCCTGCGGCACCTCGCCGACCGCGACAATCTGGTAGCCGGAGCTGACTTGCGCGTAGAAATTGGTCGGGCCTGACATGGTATGGCCGACTCTGGGTCTGGCACCTTTGGCTAACGGCTCGATGAAGAGCGAAACAGACGACAGCCCGTCCGAGAAAATCAGCTGGTTCACGGCAACCGCTTTGCCCGGAACCTTGCGCTTGATGTGATCGACCTGCCTGTAACCGCTGGGCAAGGCGCCCAGTTTCCATTCGCCGTTGCCACTCGCAACGCTGGCAGGCATCTCGTCTTCCATCACGTATGGCTTCATCGGGTCGACTTTTGGCTTGAACCAGTCCATGTCGTTGATGTTCAGCAGATTCAATTGATTGAAAGCAATATGCTCTATTGCCTCCTTGCCTTCATTCAAGGTCGTCGCCTTCAGCAACAGACCGTATTCCTTGTCAGTCAACAACTTGTAGCTGTATCGGTAAGCATCGCGCGCCTCCAGCAGTACAACCACGCCTTCCCTTCCGGCAATACGTTCCTGTCCGGAAACGCGGGCCTGGTAACTCAGTTTCACCGCATCCAGATTGACCGGCAGCAAGGCCGGGAACAGATTCTTGCCGCGACGCTTCTCGATCACGATTTTTTCGTTTCTCGGGCTGAAGATGACAATATCGCTGCCCTGGCTCAAGACTTCACGCGGCAGACCATCCAGCATGACGACTCTTGAATATTCACCCTGACCGGAATTCATGTGGGTGATCTCGATCGAACGGCTGTTTTCGCCCGACTGGTAGGTAAAAATACCTTTGTAGCTCAAATCCCTGGCAGCATGCGCTGCTTTTTCCAGCATCAGCCAGGGCTCATCCTGCGATACCGGCTCGGCCCACGCAAAAGAAAAATGGCTTGCCAGAAAGCAAGCCAACAACCACTGTTTCATTAGCGGGAATTCTCCGAGAACGCTGCGGGTTGAATGTAGTAGGCGGCGCTACTGGGCGCAAGCGACTGATGCGCTTGCAGGTATTCTGCCGGGAAGTGCTGGGCAATTTCGAGCGGCATGATTTCTTCGGTTTGCTGCGGTTGTTGCTGCAGTACGATCAGGCCGACGAACATGACAGCAGCAAATGAAGCTGCTACCGACCAGGCCATCGAGGTTTTTCTGGTTTCGTTTGCGGCCGCTGTGCCCGCATCACGCAACGCGTTGCGCGGGGCGAGAACTGCCGGTTCCATCTCGATCTGCTGCATGATGCGGTCACGCAGGCCGGCCTTGAAAACCGGGCTTTGCCGCATGGCATCACCGATCAAGTGATAAGTCTGCCAGCACTCGCGGCTCTCGCCGTTGGCCTTGAGCGCCGTATAAAGATATTCCGCATCCTTCAGCGAAATCTCGTCATCCATCAGCGCCGAAATTTGATCTTTCATGTGTTTCTCCTGCTCTGCATTTGCCGGTTTACCAGCGTTTGTCCTGTGGGGTATCAAGCAACGGACGGAGCTTCTGCGCGATTGTTTCGCGCGCCCGGAAGATGCGTGAACGCACGGTTCCGATCGGGCAATCCATCAATGTTGCGATTTCTTCATAGCTCAAGCCTTCGATTTCACGCAGCGTGATTGCTGTGCGCAACTCCTCCGGCAGGGCCGCCACGGTATCGTTCACCGTCTGCGCGATTTCCTTGGTCATCATCTCCGTTTCCGGGGTTTCCATGGTGCGCAGTTCGTTGGCATCCTCGAAGTTTTCTGCGTCCTCGATTTCGATGTCGTTGCTGACCTGCGGCCTGCGCCCCATCGAAACCAGATAGTTCTTCGCGGTGTTGATGCCGATTCTGTACAGCCAGGTGTAAAAGGCACTATCACCGCGAAAGTTGGGCAGCGCGCGGTAAGCCTTGATGAAGGATTCCTGCACCACGTCCTCAACTTCTGCCTGATCTCGGATCAGTCTAGAAAGCAGTCTTCCGAGCTTGCGCTGGTACTTGTCCACCAGCATGCCGAAAGCCTGCTTGTCGCCGCGCTGCGCGCGTTCGACCAACTCCTGATCAATTTCACGGTTGCCCGCTGTGGGATTGACACCCATAGAGGACTTACTCCTTATCAACACCTTTTCAACTGACGGAGTATAACCTTGCATCGTTGTATCAACGAAGCCCAGCCGTGAAAATTCTTCCAGATTCTTGGTATTCAGCATTTGTCGTCTCCCAGGCTCTAATGCTTATCGATAGCTAGCTTGTACTTAAAGACAGCGCTAAACTCGCATAAGTTCATCCAACGGCAGAGCCGGAAAAACACCGAATCAAATGCGCCAATACGACGTACTCATCATAGGCAGCGGACTTGCAGGACTTACCCTTGCGCTCAAGGTCGCGGAACATAAAAAAGTCTGTCTGGTCAGCAAGCGCAGCATCAACGATAGCGCCAGCAACTGGGCACAGGGCGGCATTGCCGCTGTATTGACGGATGATGATTCGATCGAGGCCCATATCCATGACACGCTGATTGCAGGTGCCGGGCTGTGCGATGCCGAGGTCACCCGCCTGGTAGTGGAGCGCGGCCGTGAAACAGTAGAGTGGCTGGTGGCAGAAGGCGTGCCGTTCACGCGCGAGGAAGACGACAGCGGCTTTCACCTCACGCGCGAAGGCGGCCACAGCCACAGACGCATCATTCATGCGGCGGACGCGACCGGCCATGCAGTACAGGAAACACTGGCGGTAAGAGTCAAACAGCATCCGAATATCGACGTGCTGGAAGACCATATCGCCGTCGATCTCATCACTGCCCGCAAGGTCGGCATCGAGGGCGGCGAGTGCCTGGGCGCTTACGTACTCGACAACACCAGCGGCAAGGTGCTCACCATAGGCGCGCAGCAGACCGTACTGGCGACCGGCGGCACCGGCAAGGTCTATCTCTATACCACCAATCCCGATGTTGCCACCGGCGACGGCATTGCCATGGCCTGGCGCGCGGGCTGCCGCGTCGCCAACATGGAGTTCATCCAGTTTCATCCGACCTGCCTCTACCATCCACAGGCTAAATCCTTTCTGATCACCGAAGCGGTGCGCGGCGAAGGCGGCATTCTCAAGCTGCCCGACGGCACCCGTTTCATGCCCGAGCATGACGAACGGGCCGAACTGGCGCCGCGTGACATCGTCGCCCGCGCAATCGACTTCGAAATGAAAAAGCGCGGCATCGACTGCGTTTATCTCGACATTTCGCACCAGCCGGCAGATTTCGTGCTGTCGCACTTTCCAACCATCTACCGGCGCTGCATGGAGCTCGGCATCGACATCACCAAACAGCCGATTCCAGTCGTGCCCGCAGCGCATTACAGCTGCGGCGGCATCATGACCGATCATGCCGGGCGCGCCGATCTGCCGGGGCTCTACGCAATCGGCGAAACCGCCTGCACCGGCTTGCATGGCGCCAACCGGCTGGCCAGCAACTCATTGCTGGAGTGCCTGGTATTCGGCCAGGCCGCAGCCGAGGACATTCTCGCGCAGCCGCCCAAACCCTTGCCGGAACTGCCTTACTGGGATGAAAGCCGGGTCACGGATGCGGACGAGGAAATCATCATCACGCACAACTGGAACGAACTGCGCCGCTTCATGTGGAACTACGTAGGTATCGTGCGCACCAACAAGCGGCTGGCGCGGGCGTTGCACCGCATTCACATGCTGCGCGACGAGGTGCATGAGTTCTACAGCAATTTCCGCATCAGCAACAATCTGATCGAGTTGAGAAACCTGCTGCAGGTGGCGGAGCTGATTGTCAAAAGCGCGATGGAAAGGCACGAAAGCCGCGGCCTGCATTACAGCAAGGACTACCCGGAAATGTTGCCGGATGCGGTGCCTACCGTGCTTGAACCGTCGAACTATTACAGCCTGCTGGATAGCCAGCACGGCCACAGCCACCACCATCACTGACGGCGGTCAGAACCGGACGGACGGATCCTGCCGGTAAAAATCCGCCAGCTGGCGGTAAACCTGCGGGTATTCGGCCAGCAGTACATGCGGCTTCTCGAAGAACACTTCACTGATCACGGCAAAGAATTCGGCAGGATTCTCCGCTGCGTAAGGATCAATGGCAGTAACGGCGCCGCTATCCACCTGGCGGCAAAAATCCTCATAAGCCTGCGTGAAGGCCTGCGTCCAGGCAGCCGCAGACATGCCGCGGTGCAGCGGCGGGAATCCGTCGGCATCGCCGTTCAGCATGTCGAGCTTGTGGACGAACTCATGGATGACGACATTGACACCATCGACCGCGCCGGCATGCTCGACGTCAGCCGCCGAAAGAATCACCGGCCCGCGCTGCCATGACTCGCCTATCATCGGCAAGCGGTCGATGTGCACCACACCGGCTTCGTCGGTGTATTCGCGACCGGGCACGAACTCATCCGGATAGACGATCACGGACACCCAGCCCGAGTAACATTCCAGTCCGAGGTTGAGCACCGGCAAACAGGCCTGGGCTGCAATCTTGAGCCGCACCTTTTCACTCAGGCGATATCCCTCGGCTGCCATCACCTGCTTGCGGTAAAGAAACAGCGTCGCCAGTTCGCGCAGACGCTTGCGCTCGTCGGCATCAAGGCCGTGTAACAGCGGAAGTTCAGCCACGGCCGACTGCCACGCGTCTTCCGGCAAGGCGTGGCGTTGCAGTATGCGCTGCTGGCGCCAGCGCCTGAATCTGTCCAGCAGCATTCGCATCCGTCAGACGGCCATCCGTCGCACGCCGATAATCGCGCCTTGCGCGCGGAGGTCGGCCAACACGCGGCTGCCGAAATCGATCATGATCTGTGGTTGCGGATGCGCCAGTTCGCCGGCGATATGCTCCAGCGCCTGCAAGCCGGTCAGCGTTTGCGTCTGCAACAGGGCCACAAGCCGGGCCGTGACGGCGTTGAGTTCAACAAACCGGACCTGATCGGCAGCATCGCGGAATACCAGCAGATCAACCGGTGTTTGCAACGGCGCCTGCGGCTGAAAACGCGGTGAAATCCGCTGTACCGGATACGCATAGCGGAGCAGCATCAACGCGCCGGCGAGTACCGGATATCCCTGCAGCAGATCGCCTGCGGAATCCACGTCTGCCGGAATATTCGGCGCTTCTGCCGCCGAGACGGCAAGCTCCACCCATTCGTAATGTGCCAGGCTATTGAAAAACGGCGGCAGTTCGGGGCTGCCGGCAATCTCCGGCAAGGTTTGCAGAAACCCCAGAAACTCCTCCGGAATCTGCCTGAACAGCGGGCTGGCGGCGCGGTGATGCACAAGAAAACTGCGTATCAGCTGACGCCAGCGGCGCTTGCCCAGTACCTGCTTGCACACCGGAAAACAGGCACCGAGAGTAGCGTCGAGATTATCGAATACCAGATCCCGGTAGACGCGCATGCGTTCAGCAGATACCCGTTGCGGTCTGGCGACCGCATCAGGGTTGCGGATGTGCGCGCTGAACTGCAGCTGATATTGCTGGAACAGGGGCAGCTTGCCGGCCTGACTCACAGTTGCATGTCCTCCGTTACAGCCTGCGCTTTTGTGTTCGCACTGCAGGCCTGCTGCAAGGCGGCGATTCTGTCCACTTCGGCCATGAGCAAGTCCAGCGGAGGGATGTTACTGTCCCGCTCCAGCAGGGTCGGAAAGATGCCGAAATCCGTGTAGGCCTGCCGCAGCATGTCCCATACCGGGTCGATCACATCCTGCGCATGCGTGTCGATGATGAGATCGTCGGCCTGCCGGTCATGTCCGGCCACATGCCCGTAAACAATGCGTTCGGCAGGGATGCCGCGCAGGAACGCATGGGGGTCGTAGCCGAAATTGACGCTGTTGACGTAAATGTTGTTGATGTCGAGATGCAGGTCACAATCGGCTTCTGCCAGTACTGCACGCAGAAACGTCAGCTCGTCCATCTCGGCGATAGGCGCCGCAACATAGAATGAAGCATTCTCGACCGCGATACGGCGGCCCAGAATATCCTGCGTGCGCCGGATGCGTTCTGCCACGTAATGCACGGCTTCTGCGGTGAACGGTATCGGCAGCAAATCATACAGATAGCCGCCATCCGAGCAGTAGCTCAGATGTTCGGTATACAAGGGAATCCGGTGCGTATCGAGAAAATGCCGCACGCGTTGGAGAAAGACTTCATCCAGCGGATGCGGCCCGCCCAGCGACAGCGAAAGACCGTGACAAACCAGAGGGCAGCGTTCGGCACACCAGGCCAGCTGACTGGCTGATTTGCCGCCCGCCCCTATCCAGTTTTCCGGCGCAATTTCGAGAAAATCGATCGAGGCAATCAGCGGACTGCCCCAGGCTGCCTGAATCCGGGGAACAAGCTCGCGCTTGAGCCCCAGCCCGGCGCCTCTGATATCGGCCAGTCGCGACAAATTACTTCTTCTCGGCGCCGCACTTGCCGGTGCCGCATTTGCCTTCAGCGCCGGCCTTCTTATCGGATTTCATTTCACTGCCGCACTTGCCGGTGCCGCATTTGCCTTCGGCATCGGTTTTCTTTTCCGGCTTCATTTCAGCGCCGCACTTGCCAGCCCCGCATTTACCTTCCTTGTCTTTTTCACCGTGATGTTCCGCCACCATATAGCCGGAAGCCAGCGGTTTCAATGCGAATGGATTTTCTGCTGCAGCCAGCGGCGCTGCGGCGATGGATGCGGCGAATGCGCCGCCGAGAGCGAGTGTCAGTGCGGATTTGGAAGCTTTCATGGTAAATCTCCTGTATCTATCAATCAAACAATGGAATACGCCGGCATGCCGGGGCTTATTGCCCGGACTCCAGCGCCTTGGTCATGCGTAACCTTGCCTCGGGCGACAAGCGTAAATTGCCGTTCTGCCCGGTCTCGCTCAGCATTCTCCCGACTGCGAGGCGGATCAAAATCAGCTGGCGGTTGAATCGCCGGCAGCCAGCACACATCCACAAATGCAAACGCAAGGCCCAACGCTCGCGCCGCGTCAGCGGCCGGTCGAGTGCCTGTGAAACCAGTTGGCTGGCTTGTTTGCAACTCAGCATCTGAATGAATCCTGTCGGTTGAGAAAGTTCATTTTGCCAGCCAGTGCAGCTCGAGACATTGTCTCAAGCTCATGCG
>JBEDHT010000148.1:0-5920 GCA_041174025.1 Pseudomonadota bacterium | reverse complement strand
GCTATGCGGTCATCCGCAGGCCGGAAGAGCTGCCGAGGGAACTGCCCCTGCTTTATGCGCAAATGACCAGATAGCCATCATGAAAGCAACGGATTTTTCGGCGTTGATTGAAACCGGCTTGATTGCAGCAAGCGGGGTTGTCGGGAAAGTGATGCGACTTACAGGTTGTATTCGTATTGGCGCAGGCCGTTGATATCGGTAATGGTGATTTCCTTGCCGTGCACCTCGATCAATTCCTCCTGCTGCAATTTCAGCATGATGCGTGAGAGTGTCTCCGGCGCCAGATTCAGCAGGGAAGCAATGGTCGCCTTGTTGGCAGGAAGTCTGATGTGGCTGGAGTCTTTCGCTTCCGAACTGATCTGTAGCAGATAACCGATCAATCTTTGCGTGCAAGTCAGCAACGTTACCGACTCGATATCCTGAACAAGCTGGCGGTTGCGCATCGACAACCCTGCCAGCATCTTGCGCGATACGGTAGTGTCGCGCTCCAGCAGGCTGAAGATCACCTGCTTGGGAACAAGAAACAAATGCGAATCCATGGTGGCCTGCGCATAAATCGGGAAACAGGCCTGGTCGAGGAAAATGATCGCTTCACCGAAGCTTTCCCTGGGGCTGACGATGCCGATGACTTTCTCTGTGCCCTGGGAGGAATTGACAGCCAGTTTCACCTGGCCGGAAACCAGCATGAACAAACCGAGGGCGACATCGCCACGGTTGAACAGAATCTCACCTCTTGTGGCGTAAACTATTTGCGTTTGCCTGGCGACATAATCCAGTTGTTCATCATTCAGTTCGCTGAACAGATGAAAGTTGGGCAGCATTTTAATGATGCCGGATGCGTTCACTTGACCCCTGCTGTTTCTGAGTTATGGGGACATGATACTTTGAGTTGGTGCTTTAGTCTAAGACCGGGTAGGTGCAAAAACCGGTATGGAGAGCCCTAGTTTGCGGCCCGGTTGCCGTCATCCGCTCCAGCACTATTTCATATTTCAACCATCTCGAAGTCGGCTTTGCTGGCACCGCATTCCGGGCAGGTCCAGTCGGCAGGTACGTCTTCCCAGCGGGTGCCGGGTTGCAGGCCGTCATCGGGTGAACCTTTGGCTTCGTCATAAATCCATCCGCAGATGCTGCACATCCATGTTTTCATGAGGGGTTTTCCGGTTATTTGGTCTGGTTGATTTAAGTTAAAATAGCATATTGATCCTGATGATGTAATAGCGATCAGGCTGCCTTTGCCAGCAAGCATTGCCCTCTCAACCGCTACAGATTGCCACTATGACTTTGATGCCCCCTACCGTTCTTACTTTTGCCGCTACCGATCCCAGCAGTGGTGCCGGCCTGCAGGCGGACATTCTCACTTTCGCCAGTATCGGCTGTTATCCCCTCTCGGTGGTGACGGCGATTACCGTGCAGGATACGGTCGGGGTGGAGAGTGTCATGGTGTTCGATGCGGACTGGGTCAACGAGCAGGCGCGCACCATACTCGAGGACGTGCAGGTGTCGGCGTTCAAGCTCGGCATGCTGGGCAGCGTTGAAAATATCGCCGTCATTGCCGAAATCATGGCGGATTACCCGGACGTGCCTTTGCTGATCGATCCGATTCTGTCTTCCGGCCGTGGCGACGAGCTGGCGAATGACGAGATGCAGGCGGCGATGATCGACCTGCTGTTCCCGCAGGCGACCCTGATTACGCCCAACAGCCTTGAGGCGCGCCGTTATGCCTTTGCCGATGAAGCCGAGGAGGTTGAAAACACCTCGCTCGAAGAAAGCGCGCAGCGTCTGTTGGCGATGGGGCCGGAATATGTGCTGATTACCGGTACGCACGAGCGCAGCCCCGAGGTGATCAATACGCTCTATGGCGAGCAGGGCCTGATCAAGCCATACCGCTGGGAGCGGTTGCCGGGCAGTTATCACGGCTCCGGCTGCACGCTCACTTCTGCGATCGCGGCCTGCATGGCGCATGGCCTGACGATGGAAGAATCCGTGCAGGAAGGTCAGGAATACACCTGGCAGACCCTCAAGGGCGCGTTCCGTCCGGGCATGGGCCAGTATGTGCCTGACCGCATGTTCTGGGCGCGCGAGGAAGAAGAGGAAGCGCGTGGCAATGCCGCCGGTTAAGGCTTTGGTCAGCGGTCTTTACCTGATTACGCCGGATCAGAACGATACGGCGTTATTGCTGGCGCAGGTTGAATCCGCGCTGGCCGGCGGAGTCCGGCTGGTGCAATACCGCAACAAAAGCGCCGATGCGGAATTGGCGCTGGCGCAATCATCAGCCCTGCTGGCGCTCTGCCGCCGTCATGCGGTGCCGTTTATCATCAACGACGATATCGCACTTTGCCTCACCATCGGGGCGGATGGCCTGCATCTGGGCGCGAGCGACGGTTGTTTGCAACAGGCGCGCGCGCGTCTTGGTGCCGGAAAAATCCTCGGTGCTTCCTGTTATGGCAGTCTGGACAAGGCGCTGCAGGCGCAACATAACGGCGCCGATTATGTCGCTTTCGGCGCTTGTTTTCCTTCCGGTACCAAGCCGCAGGCGCCGCGTGCTCACCTCGGCCTGTTTGCAGAGGCGCGCGATGCTTTGACGGTTCCACGTGTCGCCATCGGCGGCATTACGCTGGAAAATGCGCCGCTTGCGATAAACGCCGGTGCCGATGCGCTGGCGGTGATCGGCGCTGTTTTCGGCAGCCCTGACATCCGCGACAGTGCCAGACAATTTTCTCTTTTATTCAAGCAGACCAACCATCATGACCTCACGCAACCAGCAACTCTTTGAAAAATCCCAATCCCTGATTCCCGGCGGCGTCAATTCTCCGGTGCGCGCCTTCCGCTCGGTCGGCGGCACGCCGGTGTTCTTCAAGCGCGGTTCCGGTTCCAGACTGTGGGACGAAGACGGCAAGGAATACATCGATTACGTCGGCTCCTGGGGGCCGATGATTCTGGGCCACGCGCACCCCGAGGTAATTGCCGCAGTGCAGCAAACAGCCGTCAACAGCCTTTCCTTCGGCGCGCCGACCGCGCTGGAACTGGAGATGGCGGAGCTGGTCACGCGGCTGGTGCCCAGCATGGAGCAGATCAGGCTGGTCAGCTCCGGCACCGAGGCGACCATGAGTGCGATCCGGCTGGCGCGCGGCTTTACCGGCCGTAGCAAGATTGTCAAGTTCGAAGGCTGTTACCACGGACATGCCGATGCCCTGCTGGTGAAGGCCGGTTCCGGCGCGTTGACTTTCGGCCAGCCCAGTTCGGCCGGCGTGCCGCCCGAAGTCGCCGCCCATACGCTGACCCTGCCTTACAACGACAACGCTGCGGTGGAGCAGCTGTTCGGCAAGATCGGTAACGAGATTGCCTGCGTCATCGTCGAGCCGGTGGTCGGCAACATGAACCTGATCGTGCCGCAGAATCATTTCCTGCAGACTTTGCGCGACCAATGCACCAAGCACGGCGCAGTGCTGATTTTCGATGAAGTGATGACCGGTTTCCGTGTTGCGCTTGGCGGCGCGCAGCAGCTCTACGGCATCACGCCTGATCTCACCACGCTGGGCAAGGTCATCGGTGGCGGTTTACCGGTCGGCGCCTTCGGCGGGCGCCGCGACATCATGGCCTGTCTTGCGCCGCTCGGCCCGGTCTATCAGGCCGGCACGCTTTCCGGTAACCCGGTGGCGGTGGCGGCGGGGCTGGCGACACTGAAGCTGATTCAGGCGCCAGGTTTCCACGACCGTCTCGGCGCGATGACGAAGAAGCTGGTCGAGGGCCTGACCGCGCTCGCGCAAAAGGCCGGCATTGCATTTTCTGCACAGAGCGTGGGCGGCATGTTCGGCATTTATTTTTCTGCCAATGTGCCTGCCAGCTTTGATGAGGTGATGCAGTGCGACAAGGAAGCATTCAACCACTTCTTCCACGACATGCTGGATGCCGGCGTTTATCTGGCGCCTTCGGCTTTTGAGGCCGGTTTTGTTTCGGCGGCCCATACCGAAGCGGATATCGACGCCACGCTGAAAATCGCCGGGGCCATTTTCAACCGCTAGCTGACTTTGTCCGGGCGAGTTAACAACCTCTGTTTTTACGATAAAAGCATCGTAAAAACAGAGGTTTTTTAATATGAAATGCGCGTTCCTCTTGCGAAAAATACTTTCCTTGAAGTAAAGTGCTTGACGCACTAATCTTGTGCATCAACCCCTGATGCCCCGTTCTGGTGCAAAAATAAAAATATTCGATACGTAACCGAGGTTGCGTCAATACAGGCCTGCAATCCTGTGCATTGCAGCGCATAACCATATGATATCAAGAGGAGCAACATGCCATACGTAGCGGAGACCATCGCCAAGCTGAAGCGATCCAGCCCGGCTGAGCTGGAGTTTTATCAAGCCGTAGAAGAAGTGCTGACATCCCTTCGTCCCCTGCTGGACAAAGACCCGAAATACAGAAAACACAACATCATCGAGCGTATTGTCGAGCCGGAACGGCAGATTTTCTTCCGTGTGGCCTGGCTCGATGACAAGGGTCACGTGCAGGTCAACAAGGCTTACCGCGTCGAGTACAACTCCGCCATCGGTCCTTACAAGGGCGGTTTGCGTTTCCACCCCAGCGTCTACTCCGGCATCATCAAGTTCCTCGGTTTCGAGCAGATTTTCAAGAACTCCCTGACCGGGCTGGCCATCGGCGGCGGCAAGGGCGGCAGCGATTTCGACCCCAAGGGCAAATCCGATAACGAGATCATGCGTTTCTGCCAGTCCTTCATGAACGAACTCTATCGCCACATCGGCCCCACTACCGACGTGCCTGCAGGCGATATCGGTGTCGGCGGCCGCGAGATCGGCTACATGTTCGGCCAGTACAAGCGCCTGACCGGTAATTATGACGGCGTACTGACCGGCAAGAAGATCAACTGGGGCGGCTCTCTGGGACGTACCGAAGCGACCGGCTACGGCGCCGTCTACTTTGCCGAGAACATGCTGCAGGCCCGAGGCGATTCGCTCGAAGGCAAGACCTGCGTGGTTTCCGGTGCAGGCAATGTCGCCATCTACACGATACAGAAGCTCTATCAGCTCGGCGCCAAGCCGGTGACGTGCAGCGACTCGCGCGGCATGATTTACGACGAACGCGGTATTGACCTTGCCTTGCTGAAGCAACTGAAGGAAGTCGAAAACGCTTCGCTGGAAAAATATGTCGAGCATCACCACGACGCCGTTTACACGCCAGTGAGCGCTTACCCGGCAGGCCGCAACCATGTCTGGTCGGTGCCATGTGCAGCCGCGTTTCCGAGCGCGACGCAGAACGAGCTGAATGAGGCTGATGCTGAAGTCCTGCTGAAGAATGGCTGTATCTGCATTTCCGAAGGCGCCAACATGCCATCCACACCGGAAGCTGTGGAGAAATTCCTCAAGGCGGGGATCTGCTACGGGCCGGGCAAGGCAGCCAACGCCGGTGGCGTTGCCACCAGCCAGCTGGAAATGGCGCAGAACGCCAGCATGCAGCAATGGACTTTCGAAGAAGTCGATGCCAAGCTGCAGGGCATCATGCATGGCATCTTCACCCGCGCAAGCGAAACGGCAGCAGAGTTTGGCCATCCCACCAATCTGGTTCTCGGTGCCAATATCGCTGGTTTCCGCAAGGTGGCTGATGCGATGATCGATCAGGGCGTCGTTTAATCCGGAGATTTTCGCGCATCACGAGGCCATGACGCGGGATTTCCCGCCTGCTTCAGAGCCGCTGTGGTGAAAATATCCTCCGGTCGAGAAATCCCGCACCCATGGGTGCGGGATTTTTTTGCACCAAAATCATGCGTCCACGCCAGACCGGGTGCCGAAAAGTCTGCGAATCCAGTATTGACAAGGGTTACGGAGCATGCCTTATTTCAGTGCGCGTCACTCATGAATGCACCAATATAATGCATTTGTATATGCGGGCTTGCATTGGCTGGACG
>JBEDHT010000147.1:0-9623 GCA_041174025.1 Pseudomonadota bacterium | reverse complement strand
GACGAACAGCTGCTGAAGCTGGTCAACGAACGCGCCAGCCATGCGCGCGAGCTAGGCGCGCTCAAGGGTGAAGGACCGATTTACCGGCCGGAACGCGAAGCCCAGGTGCTGCGGCGCCTGCTTGAAAAGAACGGTGGACCATTGTCGGATGAAGCCATTACGGCGATTTTTCGCGGCGTCATGTCGAACTGCCGCGCGCTGGAAAAAGAACTTTCAGTAGCGTTTCTCGGACCGCTCGGCACTTTCAGCGAAGAAGCCGCCAACAAGCAGTTCGGCGGTCTCAGCGCACCGGTACAGTGTGCCTCGATAGATGAAGTGTTCCGCAACGTCGAGGCGGGCAAGGTGGATTACGGTGTGGTGCCGGTGGAAAATTCCACCGAAGGCGCAGTCGGCAGAACACTGGATCTGCTCATGAGCACTTCCGCCCATATTTGCGGCGAGGTGGCCTTGCCGGTGCATCACAACCTGTTGAGCAGGGAAACCGGCAAAGCGGCGATTCGCAAGCTCTATTCGCACGCGCAATCGCTCTCGCAATGCCATGAATGGCTCAATCAGAATCTTGCCGGTGTTGCGCTGGAGGCGGTTGCCAGCAATGCCGAAGCAGCGCGGCTGGCGACTGTTGAACCCGGCAGTGCGGCGATTGCGAGCCGCCGTGCCGGTGAATTGTTCGGGTTGAATCTGCTTGCCGAAAATATCGAGGATGACCCGAAAAACACCACACGCTTTCTGGTGCTGTCCAGCCACGATGTTGCACCATCTGGCCGCGACAAGACCTCGCTGGTGATGGCGACCCGCAACGTGCCCGGCGCCGTCGTCGATTTGCTTGAACCACTGGCCAGACATCAGGTCAGCATGACCAAGCTGGAATCGCGGCCATCACGGTTGGGCATCTGGGAGTATGTGTTCTTCGTCGATATCGAAGGCCATCAGCTTGACGCCAATGTGGCAGCAGCGATTGCGGAGCTGCAAAAACGCGCCTCACTGCTGAAGGTATTGGGTTCGTACCCTGTTGCAGTCATTTAGGCGCTCTCGTTCAGGCCCGGTGACTGGTGCTGCCTTTGGCCCGGGAGGGGGAATCCGGCGGTGATATAATGGCCGGCCGAGACAAAAATGCCGTCATATCCGGCACGGCTTCAAGCCGAACCGGGTATCCAGTGACACATTGAAATTACTGGATCCCGCATAACCGTTTCGCGGTTTCCGGAATGATGACCGCTGCGGTATTTTTGTTTCCAGTCAATCATCGACGAAGCGGCTTTATGCCGCATTTTTATTTTTACTTGATCAGGATTGTTGAAGGATTTCCGTGACCAGACTGAGTGAACTTGCGCCCGATTATATTCGTGCGATTGCCCCGTATCAGCCGGGCAAGCCGATCTCCGATCTCGCCCGTGAAATGGGCCTGGACCCGAGCCAAATCGTCAAATTGGCGTCCAACGAGAACCCGCTCGGCGCCAGCCCGAAAGCGTATGAGGCCATGCAGCAGGCGCTGGAGGAAATTGCCCGTTATCCGGATGGCAACAGCTTTGCCTTGCGCGATGCGATATGCGAAAAATTCGCGCTCAAGCCTGCGCAACTGGTGTTCGGTAACGGTTCCAATGACATTCTCGAACTCGCTGCGCGCGCTTTTCTGACGCCGGGTTCTGCAGCGGTTTATTCGCAGCATGCGTTTGCCGTTTATGCACTGGCAACTCAGGCCGTCGGCGCCAAAGGCGTCACCGTGCCTGCCCGCGATTACTGCCATGACCTCGATGCGATGCGGGCAGCCATCACGCCGCAAACGCGCATGGTGTTCATTGCCAACCCGAATAATCCGACCGGCACCATGCTGGAAAAAGCAGCGTTGCTGGATTTTTTGCGCAGCGTGCCGCCGTCGACGCTGGTGGTGCTGGATGAGGCCTACGACGAATACATGCCAGACGCTGCAAAGTCGGAAAGTTTCAACTGGCTCAATGAATTCGACAACCTCATCATTTCGCGCACTTTTTCCAAGGCTTACGGTCTGGCAGGCTTGCGCATCGGTTATGGTGCCGCTTCGCCCGATGTGGCAGACATGATGAACCGCGTGCGTCAGCCGTTCAATGTCAACAGCGTGGCGCAGGCCGCAGCGGTCGCTTCGCTGGCCGACGACAATTTTGTCGAGCAGAGCTATGCGCTGAATCAGGCCGGCATGCTGCAATTGACGGAGGCTTTCGAACGGTTAGGATTGGCGTATATTCCATCGTTCGGCAATTTCGTCAGCGTGCGCGTGGATAACGCAGCCGGCGTCTACCGCCAATTACTGGAAAACGGCGTGATCGTGAGGCCGGTGGCGAATTATGAAATGCCGGATTACCTGCGCGTCAGTGTCGGCTTGTTCAGCGAAAATGCCCGCTTTCTGGAAGTGCTGGAACAAATATTGAAGAATGATTGATACATCACACAATGACTGATTACGAAAAACTTGCGACCGATGATGTCCGCATCCGCGAAATCAAGGAGCTGATTACGCCTCTGGAGCTGCTCGACAAGCTCAAGGAGAGTTCCGAATCCACGCACAACATTCTGGCCGCCCGTGCTGCCATTCACCGCATCCTGCACGGCACCGACGACCGTCTGCTGGTGGTGGTCGGCCCGTGCTCGATTCATGATACCGAGGCCGGGCTTGAATATGCCCGCCGCCTGATGGAAGTACGCAAGCACCTGGCGGCTGACCTGATGATCGTCATGCGCGTCTACTTTGAGAAGCCGCGCACCACGCTGGGCTGGAAAGGCCTGATCAACGACCCTTTTCTGGATGGCACCTACCGCATCAACGAGGGCCTGGAAAAAGCGCGAAAATTCCTCTTCGACGTCAATGAGATCGGCATGCCGGCGGCCATGGAGTTTCTCGACACCATCACCCCGCAATACACCGCCGACCTCGTCAGCTGGGGCGCGATCGGCGCCCGCACGACTGAGTCGCAGGTACACCGCGAGCTGGCTTCCGGACTTTCCTGTCCGGTCGGTTTCAAGAACGGCACGGACGGCAATGTGCGCGTCGCCATCGATGCCATCAAGACCGCATCCAACCCGCATCACTTTCTCTCGGTGACCAAGGAAGGCCGCTCGGCGATCATTTCCACCTCCGGCAATGAAGATTGCCATTTGATCCTGCGCGGCGGCAAGACCCCCAATTACAACGCCGAGAGCGTTGAAGCTGCCTGCAAGGCGCTGCAGGCAGCCGGTATTGCGCCCAGGTTGATGGTCGATTGCAGCCACGCCAACAGCCAGAAGGATTACCTCAAGCAGAAAGATGTTGCGCAGGATATCGCCCGCCAGCTCTCTGCCGGCGAGCCGTGCATTATCGGCGTGATGGTGGAGTCGCACCTGCACGAAGGCCGCCAGGAACAAGTGCCGGGCTGCAAGCTGGAGTATGGCAAGTCCATCACCGATGCCTGTCTGGGCTGGGAAGACACGGTCGAACTGCTGGAAAATCTCGCCTCCGGCGTGCGTAACCGCAGGGCCAGCCGCGCGCAGGAGTCCTGAACATACCCGGCTGGCGGCGTTTCAGTTCGCCGCGCGTCATGAAAATACTTAGGCGCGATTCGGTATTTTTGCCCTGTGTTAATCCTCAGGCTGGTTGCAAAATGGCCACACGTCACGAAACAATTCATGGCGATAATCAATCAATCACAAGGAGATTATTATGTGGACAAAACCAGCAGCTACTGAAATGCGTTTCGGCTTTGAAGTAACAATGTACGTTTGCAATCGCTAATTGATTGCCTGTACGGGCTGCCTGCGGGCGGCCCGTTTTGTTTATGGCTGCAGGCGCAAGGCGCAGTTTGAAAATCATTAAAAGAAGAGAATTATGCACATACATGTTTTAGGGGCCGGGGCAGGTGGTGGTTTTCCACAGTGGAATTGCAATTGCCATAATTGCGATGGACTGCGTAAAGGCACTATCAAGGCGACAAAGCGCACACAATCCTCGATCTGTGTCAGCGGCGACGGTATCAACTGGGTATTGTTCAATGCATCGCCCGATGTTTTGCAGCAAATTCAGAGTTTTGCGCCCCTACAACCGGGCCGCAGCGTTCGCGATACCGGTATTGCAGGCATCGTGCTGATCGATGCGCAGATCGATCACACCACCGGTTTGCTGATGTTGCGCGAAGGCACCGTCAAACGCGACATTTACTGTACCGACATGGTCTATCAGGATTTGACGACAGGTAATCCCTTGCTCAACATTCTGGGCCATTACTGCGGTATCAACCATCACCAGGTGCCGACTGACGGCAAGACCTCCTTTGAAGTGAAGGGTGCCGCCAACCTGAAATTCACCGCCGTGGCGCTGAAGAGCGCTGCGCCGCCTTATTCCCCGCATCGTAACGATCCGCATCCCGGCGACACCATAGGCGTGCTGATCGAAGACACCAGCAATGGCAAGAAATGCTTCTACGCACCTGGTCTGGGCGAAATCGAGCCGCACCTGCCGCCGTTGATGAATCAGGCCGATTGCATCATGGTGGACGGTACCTTCTGGACCAATACCGAAATGATCGACATGGGGCTGATGACCAAAACCGCACGCAGTATCGGCCACAATCCGCAATCCGGCCCCGGCGGCATGATTGAAAAACTCGATGAATTCAATGCATCGCGCAAGGTGCTGATTCATATCAACAACACCAATCCTATCCTGAGGGAAGATTCGGCCGAGCGTGCCGAGTTGACGCGTCACGGCATTGAAGTGGCCTACGACGGCATGGATATCATTCTTTGAGGAGAACAGCATGAACGCAGTCGCCAACGATAATCTGCCCTGGACCCGTGAGGAATTCGAAGCCAAGCTTCGCGAAAAGGGGCAGGGCTATCATATTTACCACCCTATCCACGTGATGATGTATGAAGGCAAGCTGACCAAGGAACAACTGCAGTGCTGGGTAGCCAACCGCTACTACTACCAGATCGGCATCCCGCAGAAAGATGCGGCGATTCTTTCCAATTGCCCGGACAAGGAAGTGCGCAAGCAGTGGATCGTTCGCATTACCGATCACGACGGCGTGGACGGTCATGAAGGCGGCATCGAGGCCTGGATCAAGCTGGGAGAGGCGGTCGGTCTGAGCCGCGAGGATATCACTTCGCTCAAGCTGGTCAGCCCCGGCGTGCGTTTCGCTGTCGATGCCTACATCAACTTTGCCCGTCAGCGCCCCTGGCAGGAAGCTGTCTGTTCGTCGCTGACCGAACTGTTCGCGCCGCACATCCACCAGCAGCGCATCAGTTCTTGGCCTAGCGTTTATCCCTGGATCAAGGAAGAAGGCCTGGTGTATTTCAAGAAGCGTCTGACTGAAGCGCGCCGCGATGTGGAACAGGGTCTCGACGTGACCCTCAACTATTTCAGCCAGAGCCGCGAAATGCAGCAAAGAGCGCTCGATATTCTGCAGTTCAAGCTCGACGTATTGTGGGTGATTGCCGATGCCATCATGCTGGCTTGCACCGAAATCAAGACCGAAGGCCGCGATTACCTGCGTCAGCCGGTCGTGCATATCAGTTAAGCGGGCATCATGGATAACAGCATTCAACAAACCGATATCTACGCACTGGCGCCGCACCACCGTTTTCAGTGGGAAGAGGCGCAGCAAAGTTATGTGATCCTTTTCCCCGAAGGCATGGTCAAACTGCATGGCGGGGCAGGTGAAGTGCTGAAACGGGTCAACGGCAAGGCGACGGTAGCGGATATCGTGGCCGAGCTGAAGGCGGCTTTCCCGGATGCGGACGATATTGAAAACGATATCCTCGGCATGTTCGATCTGGCCGTAGGTAAACAGTGGTTACGCAAGGTTTAAGGAACAGCAGATGACACAGAATTCACTCGGTGATTCAGTCGTGCAGAAAACAGTGCACGCCCAGCAGAACAACGGCGTTGCCGCTTCTGCTACACAGACGCAGCCACTCTGGCTGCTGGCTGAGATCACCTATCGCTGTCCGCTGCACTGTGCTTTCTGTTACAACCCCACCGATTACGACAAGCACACGCAGAACGAACTGACCACCGAGCAATGGATCAACACCCTGCGCGAAGCCCGCAAGCTGGGTGCCATACAGCTTGGCATATCGGGCGGGGAGCCATTGCTGCGCGATGACATTGAAGAGATCGTCGCCGAAGCCCACAAACTCGGCTATTACAGCAATCTCATCACCTCCGGCGTCGGGCTTACCGAAAAGCGTATCCAGGCATTCAAGGACGGCGGCCTCGATCATATCCAGCTTTCGATGCATGACATCACTGAAGAGATCAACAATTTCATTACCAACACCAAAACCTTCGAATTGAAGAAAAAGGTGGCCGCCATGATCAAGAGTCATGGCTACCCGATGGTGTTGAACGTGGTGATTCACCGTTACAACATCGGCCACATGAGGGAAATCCTCGAAATGGCCGAAGCGCTCGGCGCCGATTTCGTCGAGCTGGCCAATACCCAGTATTACGGCTGGTCGCTGGTCAACCGCAACCAGCTGATGCCGACCCGTGAGCAGATCGAGGAAGCCGAAAGAATTACCAACGAGTTCCGAGCAAAGACCGAAAGCAAGATGAAGATATTCTTTGTCGTGCCGGATTACTTCGCCGAGCGGCCGAAGAAATGCATGAACGGCTGGGGTGAAGTGTTCATGATCGTCACCGCCAACGGTGATGTGTTGCCATGCCACTCGGCCCGGGTGCTGCCGAACATGCAGTTCCCCAACGTCAAGGACGATGACCTGGGCTGGAGCTGGAAGGATTCGCCCGCGTTCAATAAATATCGCGGCGATAGCTGGATGAAAGAGCCTTGCCGTACCTGTCCGGAAAAGGAAAAAGACCTCGGCGGTTGCCGCTGTCAGGCCTTCCTGCTGTCTGGCGATGCCGAGGCTGCTGACCCGGTTTGCGCGCTTTCACCGCATCATCACCTGATCGAACAGGCGATTATCGATGCGCAGAACCCGCAGCTGCAGGCGCAACCCATCATTTTCCGTAACGACAAAAACTCGAAGAAAATCATTGAGGGCGAGCTTGAAGCGAGAGTTTCGGAATTCCATGCACTGCCATAGGGAATTGCGGGCTGTCAGCCTATAATAAGAGCGCGTCGAAAGACGCGCTTTTTCTTTGAACACGCTACTTTGAGTACGCAAATGTCATCCCAAATCAAGACTTCCGGTTCCGTTCTCGTTCTCGTGCTGGCCAGCCTGACGGCACTGGCACCTTTCGCCATCGACACCTATCTGCCGGCTTTCGGCATGATGGAGCAGGATCTCGGCGCGACCACGCTGGAAGTGCAGCAGAGCCTGACTTTTTATCTGCTGCCTTACGCGCTGATGACGCTCTGGCACGGCGCCATTTCAGACGCCATCGGCCGTATTCCGGCCATCAAGTGGGGTTTGGGCCTGTTCGTTTTTGCATCCATCGGCTGTGCGCTGGCACCCAATGTCGAGACGCTCTGGTTCTTCCGCGTGCTGCAAGGTATCGCTGGTGGCGCAGGCAACGTGGTGGCACGGGCGATGGTGCGTGACCTGTTCGAGGGTGCACAGGCGCAGCGCGTGATGGCGACAGTGCAAATGCTGTTCGGTATCGCGCCGGCGGTGGCGCCCATTATCGGCGGCTGGCTGCTCGGTATTCACTGGCATGCGATCTTCATTTTTCTGGCACTGTATGCAGCCGTTTCCTTGCTGGCCGCGATGAAATATCTGCCGGAGACCATGCCGCCGGCCAGGCGTATTCCCCTTTCTACCCGCAGTGTGCTGGCAGGCTACAGGCAGCTGTTCAGTGACCGCGAATTCGCCCGTATCGCCGTTGCCATCGGCGCCAATTTTTCCGGTTTTTTCGTCTATGTACTGGCCAGCCATGTGTTTCTGATGCAACACCTCGGTCTCGGTACCGGTCAGTTCGGCTGGTTGTTCATTCCCACCGTCTGCGGCATGGTGCTGGGTTCCTATCTGGCCAAACGCGCAGCCGGGCGGTTTTCGCCGCAGCATATCCTGCGCAGTGCTTACGGCTGGATGCTGTTCGTCGCGCTGCTGAACATCGTTGTCAGCTTGCTGCCTCCCGGCAATTTCATCTACAACATCATTCCGGTAGCGTTGTTCAACATCGGCATGGCGCTGGCAATGCCGGTGCTTTCAATCGCCGCGCTCGACCGGCATCCGAAGATTCGTGGTACTGCCGCCTCCGGCCAGGCCTTCGTGCAGATGTTTCTTTCCACCGTTTCGGCCGGTCTGATCGTGCCGCTGGTCTGGCAGCATCCGGTCGGTTTGGCGCTGGCCATGGCCGTTTATCTGCTGATCGGCTGGCTCGCCATCCGCAAGAGTCAGGTCTGGGTGCGTAGTTCGCTGACATGAGCGAGGACGCAATCATTGCCTGGACCGAATCCGGGCGCACGTGTACGGCGCAATGGCGCTCCGAGAACGCGGCAAAAGCACCGCAACGCGTCGTCGTGGCTGATGATACGCTCAATGCGGACACTGCCTACCGGCTTGCCTGCGAGGGTACGGCCATGCTCTGGCGCGGGGATTTTCAGAACGCGCGGCAGTTGTTGCAGGCAATACGCAGGCGTCTCGACAGGAAAGTGGCGGTGAAGCCGGACGCGGTTTTCCCGCAGGCATTTCATCTTTACCGGCAATCGCAGCTGCAACGCGCCCGCATCATGGGCATGCTGCTGATTCCGCTCGACGCGGAATACCGCATTCCGCTCAGGCGTGCGCCGGATGTCAGCCTGGCCTGCATCGAGGCCTACGGCCCGGCAGCCCAGGATTCAGTGGTTTCCCTGCGCGAACTGCTCGGCGTGATCGGCGCGCATGAATGGCGCAGGAACGGCGTCGCCATCCCTGCACTCGGCGGTGACACAATCCACCCGCATTACGGCGTGTTTTCACCCGTGCGCGGCGAATATCTGCAACTGGTGGCACAGGCGCCTTTGCCGCAAAGCACAACTGCCTTTGATATCGGCACCGGCACCGGCGTCATCGCCGCATTGCTGGCCAGACGCGGTATCAGCCGCGTTGTTGCCACCGATACCAACCCCGCAGCAATTGCCTGCGCACGCGAGAATATCCAGCGTCTCGGGCTGACAGCCCGGGTTGAAATTGTCGATACCGATATGTTTCCACCCGGCAAGGCCGGCCTCATCGTCTGCAACCCGCCCTGGTTGCCGGCAAGCGCGAACAGCGTGCTCGATCACGCCATTTATGACCCCGACAGCCGCATGCTGAAGGGTTTTCTCGGCGGCCTGCGGCAACATCTGGAAGCGGGCGGGGAGGGCTGGTTGATTCTCTCCGACCTTGCAGAACATCTCGGCCTGCGCACGCGCGAAGATTTTCTGGCCTGGATTGCAGCAGCCGGTTTGCAGGTTGCGGCAAAAACCGATATCAAACCGGTTCATGCAAAAACCCGTGAACAGGCCGATCCGCTGCATGCTGCGCGAAAGGCGGAGGTCACTTCGCTTTGGTGTTTAAGGGCTGGGGGTGTTTAAGGGCTAGGGGCGTTTAAGGGCTAGGGGCGTTTAAGGGCTGGCGATTAAAAGCCGGTGATTAAAGGCCAGGGTTAAAAAGCAAAAAGCAAAAAGCAAAAAGCAAAAAGCAAAAGGGAACCGCGGTTCCCTTTTTTCTTTTAGTTGCAACTGCCGGCT
>JBEDHT010000146.1:0-4550 GCA_041174025.1 Pseudomonadota bacterium | reverse complement strand
AGAGCAGTGGTTCCGCAAGCATGAATATATAAAAACTACAGCAATTCGATTGGAGAGCTTGATGTCAGATTTTTTTTCCAAAGAGAGAATCATTGCCGGCCCGGGGTTCAATCGCTGGCTGGTCCCCCCGGCCGCGCTGGCGATTCATTTGTCCATCGGCATGGCTTACGGCTTCAGCGTATTCTGGCTACCGCTGTCGAAAGCGGTCGGCATCGATGCGCCGCTGGCCTGTGCTGAGGATGTCGGTTTTCTGGCACGCTTGTTCGTCACTGATTGCGACTGGAAAGTCAGCGATCTTGGCTGGATGTTTACCCTGTTTTTCGTTTTGCTCGGCACCTCTGCGGCCGTATTCGGGCATTGGCTGGAGCATGCCGGCCCGCGCAAGGCCGGTGCCGTAGCCGCAGTGTGCTGGGGCGGTGGCTTGTTGCTGACGGCGCTCGGGGTCTATACGCATCAACTCTGGTTGATGCTGCTCGGTTCCGGCGTGATCGGCGGCATCGGTTTGGGTCTAGGCTACATCTCGCCGGTGTCCACCCTGATCAAGTGGTTTCCTGACCGTCGCGGCATGGCGACCGGCATGGCCATCATGGGCTTCGGCGGCGGTGCGATGATCGGTGCCCCATTGGCCAATACCCTGATGAATTATTTCGCCACGCCGACCTCAGTCGGTGTCTGGGAAACCTTCGCCACCATGGGCGTGCTTTATTTCATTGCCATGATGATAGGTGCGCTCGGTTATCGCGTGCCGCCGTCGGGCTGGAAGCCGGAAGGCTGGACGCCACCGGCCAGTAATGGCAAGGCAATGATTACCAACCGCCATGTGCATGTCAATGAAGCGCACAAGACGCCGCAATTCTGGTTGCTGTGGGCGGTGCTGTGCCTGAACGTGAGTGCCGGTATCGGGGTGATCGGCATGGCTTCACCGATGTTGCAGGAGGTCTTCGGTGGCGCCTTGATCGGCGTGCAGGGCAAGCTGAGCGAGCTTTCCGCCGATCAGCTGATGCAGGTCGCCGCAATTGGCGCCGGTTTCGCCGGCCTCTTGTCTCTGTTCAACATCATCGGCCGTATCGGCTGGGCATCGTCTTCCGACTACCTCGGCCGCAAGCTGACTTATGTCATCTTCTTTGCCCTCGGTTTTGTGCTGTATGTCTTGTCTCCATGGGCGGGGGGTATTGGCAGCGTCGCGCTGTTTGCGGGCATTTTCTGCATCATCCTGACCATGTACGGCGGCGGGTTTGCCACGATACCGGCATATCTGGCCGATATTTTCGGGACTCAGCACGTGGGCGCGATTCATGGCCGATTGCTTACTGCATGGGCTACCGCAGGCATTCTTGGTCCGGTGATCGTCAACTACATGCGCGATTACCAGCTGGATCAGGGCGTGCCCGCCAACGAGGCGTATAACCTGATCATGTACATGCTGGCGGCCTTGTTGCTGGTGGGTCTGGTCTGCAACCTGCTGGTGCGGCCGGTAGCGGAAAAGCACTACATGACCGATGCCGAGCTTGAAGCCGAGCGCAAGATTTCGCATGACAAATCGGTGGCGGCAGAATCAGGCAGGCAGGGACAGACCAGCAAGAGTCACCCGGTGCTGGCGACGGTGGTCTGGATTGCGGTCGGTATTCCGATCAGTTACGGCATCTGGAGCACCCTGCAAAAAGCCTGGATTCTTTTTCACTAGGCGGATTTGTCCTGTGCTGCCGGACTTTTCCATCAGTCTGATCTGGCCGGTTGTTGCAAAGCACGCATGAAGAACCGATGCGCCTGGGCTAAAACCCCGCTCGATATCGATTATCACGATAGCGAGTGGGGCGTGCCGGTACACGACGATATCAGACTGTTTGAATTTCTCATTCTCGAAGGTGCGCAGGCCGGCCTCAGCTGGCACACCATTCTGCAGAAACGTGCCCGTTACCGCGAAGTGTTCGATGGTTTCGACCCGCAAAAAGTCGCGCTGTATGACGATGCCAAGGTGTCGATGCTGTTAGCGGATGCCGGTATTGTGCGTAACCGCCTGAAAGTCGCGGCAGCCATCCGTAATGCGCAGCAGTTTTTGCGGGTTCAGGATCAATACGGCAGCTTCGATGCCTATCTGTGGGGCTTTGTCGACGGACGCCCGCTCATCAACACCTGGCGTTCGGCGGCGGATATCCCCGCCAACACGCCGGTTTCAGACCGGCTGTCAAAGGATTTGCGTCAACGCGGCTTCAAGTTTGTCGGGACGACCATCTGCTATGCCATGATGCAGGCGACCGGCATGGTGAACGACCATACGATCGACTGCTTCCGCCATTCGATGCTGACGCGCTGACGCGTTATGGCGTCACAATTAGCACAGCAATAAGCGCTTGATTATTTTATAATCATGTTTTTCAATCTGCGACCATGGATATGCATGGCGCGCGTCAAATTCAGAGGTTCCTGTGAGAGAAATAGAAATCAATCTTGATGGCAAGGGCTTGCGCATCGGTATCGTATTATCCCGTTTCAACAGCAATATCGGCGATGGCCTGCTGTCTGCCTGCAAGGCCGAGCTGCTCAAGCTGGGCGTGGCGGAAAACGCCATTACCGTGGCTACGGTGCCGGGTGCACTGGAAACCCCGCTGATCCTGCATCACATGGCGGATTCGCATCAATTCGATGCTCTCATCGCGCTGGGTGCCATCATTCGTGGCGAGACCTACCATTTCGAAGTGGTATCCAACGAATCTGCGCGCGGCATTCTTGAAGCGCAGCTGAATACCGGCGTACCGGTCGCCAATGCCATTCTGACTACGGAAGATGACGACCAGGCTTTGGCCCGCATGTCGATCAAGGGCGCCGAAGCTGCTGCCGTTGCGGTCGAAATGGCCAATCTGCTGAAGCAGCTATGAGCGAGTCCGGCAATAAACCGGCGAGTGCAAGGGCGCCCAAGGCGGGAAAGAACCGGCGCAAATCGCGTGAACTCGCGCTGAAAGGCATTTATCAGGGGCTGATGAATCAATCAGAGTTGCGCAAGATTTTGCGTGACATGGCTGACGACATCGACTTCGATCGTGCCGATCAGGCGTTCTTCCGACAACTGATTGAGGGCGTTGCCGAGCACATGCCGGAGCTTGAGCAGCGCATTGCTGCTTACGTCGACCGTGCAGTCACCGAGCTCAGTCCGATTGAGCATGCCGTCTTGTGCCTTTCCGCCTATGAGCTGATCTATGAGCCCAGCGTGCCTTATCGTGTCGTCATCAACGAAGGCGTGGAACTGGCGAAAATCTATGGTGGTATCGACGGTCACAAATACGTCAACGGCGTGCTCGACAAGCTGGCCGCAGAAGCGCGCCCGGCCGAAGTGGCACAACGCAGACAGTAGCTTATTGCCAGCGGTCGCCGGCGTTTCTGCCGGGCCGCAGAACCCGGCAGCCGGATTGACTCAATTCGAGACAGCTGCCTTGTTCGTACCAGTCTCCCAATACCCAGCGTTCGATGGTATGCCCGTCAATGTTGAGTTGGTGCAATGCAGGCCGGTGCGTATGGCCGTGAATGAAAATTCGAGGATAGCCATGCTTTCTGAGAAAATCGGCGACGGCACCCGCGTTAACGTCCATGATGCTTTCCGCCTTGATGTTCTTTTCTTCTTCGCTACGCATGCGTAGCGCTTCGATCTGTGCTTTTCTGGTTGCCAGCGGTTGATTCAGGAATTGCTGTTGCCATTCCGGCTGGCGCACCTGGCGGCGGAATGCCTGATAGGCGACATCGTCGGTACAAAGCGCATCGCCATGGCTGAGCAGCACCTGGTGGCCATAGAGGTTGCGCATCGAAGGGTCTTGCAGAATTTCCAGTCGCGCTGCGTGTGCGAATGCGGCGCCCATAAGAAAATCCCGGTTACCGTGAATCAGGTAGCAGGCAATGCCCTGTTGCGATAAACCGGCCAATGCCTGAATGATGCTGTGGTGATGGGGGTCTGTCAGATCGTCGTCGCCGGCCCAGTATTCAAACAGGTCGCCGAGAATGTAAAGCGCCTCGGCGTGGATGGCGGTATGTTGGAGAAACTGAATGAACTGTGCGGTGATGTCAGGCCGCGACTCGCACAAATGCAAATCGGAAATGAAGAGTGCGTGCGCATCTGCATTTCCGGTGGATGACATATTCAGGCTTGTATTGCGATCGTGGCGATCAGGCGACTTCAGCGCGCTCGATCACGACGTCTTCAAGCGGCACGTCCTGATGACCGCTCTTGTTGCCGGTTTTGACTTTTCTGATCGCATCGACCACATCCATGCCCTCGACCACCTTGCCGAAAACGCAGTAACCCCAGCCTTGAGAGGTCGGTGCACTGAAGTTGAGGAAGTCGTTGTCATTGACGTTGATGAAGAACTGGCTGCTGGCTGAATCAGGATTCGGCGTACGTGCCATTGCGATCGTGTAGGTCTTGTTGGCGAGACCATTGTTGGCTTCATTCTTGATCGGCGCATTGGTCGGTTTCTGATGCATGCCGGGCTCGAAGCCGCCGCCCTGTATCATGAAGCCGTCGATCACGCGGTGAAAAATCGTGTTGGCATAAAAGCCGCTTT
>JBEDHT010000145.1:0-2972 GCA_041174025.1 Pseudomonadota bacterium | reverse complement strand
CGGGCCTGTTGCATGCGTAGCTCAGCAGCGTATTGACGTTCGATCAGCTTGGCCTGGAAAGCCACCAGTTCCTTGATCGAAATGAAGCCATCGCTGTCGAGATCAACCTGGTTGTAGTGTCTGGCGACTTGCGGCAGGCTGTCGACGACTTCCTGCCGGGAGAGCAGGCCGTCGTTGTCCTTGTCGGCGCGGAAGTAGCGGTCCTGGATATCCTTGCTCATGATACGACGACGGTCTTCGATCTTACTGTGAATCGGGTCGCTGGTGCGGGAATAGTGGTTGAGATCCATGCGCAGCCGCATGCGCTCTTCGATACTGACGCCGCTCAGGCTTTGCAATTGTTCGTTGCCGGCCTCGTCCGAGGGTTGCGCAAAACGGTCATCCGGCACTTCCGGAACGGCCATGATTTCGCGCGGCCCGGCAATACCCGCCTGAGAAAGGCCAAGACATACACACATGAGAATGAATGCGTGCTTCCCGGAAACGGGAGAATGATGTCGGAACAACATGTATTGATTAATTCGCCAAAGACAAAACAAATTGGCTGAATGGGTATTGCATCACGCTTGCTCTCCTCTTGAGTTGGCTACCGCTTGTATTTTCTTATGATGCCCGGGAAGATTAAAAGTTTTTGCCCGTTCCACGAAAGCAAAACCGCTCTCTATTTGTACTTGTTTTGCGGTTTGTACGAGCCTGTCGCCCGTTCAGGAGGAGTTATAATGACGCAAGAATGTAAATCGAATGTTTCCCGCATTCTTCTGATTGTAAAAAATTGTAACAAAGAACTTTTGCCCGGATATTTTTGCGAGCAGCTTGCTTAGCTCTTTCATTCAATTGGATTTATGCCCAAAATAGCATTATGCAAAACAACATGAAAAAAGTTTTACTGGTTGATGACGATTTGCGCATGCGCGAGTTGCTGCAGCGATATCTGGGCGAACAGGGTTTCAGCGTGAAGGCTGTGTCGGATTCTACCGAAATGGACGCAGCGCTGGCGCACGATCATCCTGACCTTCTGGTACTCGACCTCATGCTGCCGGGAGAGGATGGCCTTGCCATCTGCCGTCGTCTGCGCGGCAGCAACAACACCATGCCCATCATCATGCTCACCGCACGAGGCGACGAGGTGGACAGAATCATCGGCCTCGAAATGGGTGCCGACGACTACCTGCCGAAACCTTTCAACCCGCGTGAATTGCTGGCGAGAATCAACGCTGTCATGCGCCGCCAGGAGCAGCGCATTCCGAGCGCCCCGACAACAGATGCCGCCACTGTGAGTTTCGGCGATTTTACTTTCGACCCATCCACCCGCAGCCTGAGCCGCAACGGTGAGGCGATTACCATCACCAGCGGCGAGTTTGCCTTGCTCAAGGTATTTGTCGACCACCCGCGCCAGCCACTCTCGCGCGACCGCCTGATGCAACTGGCACGTGGCCGCGAGTTGGACGTATTCGACCGCAGTATCGACGTTCAGGTGTCGCGTCTGCGCCGGCTGATCGAGCCGGACCCGGCACATCCGCGCTATCTGCAGACCATGTGGGGCTTCGGCTATGTGTTTGTTCCCGATGGTGAAGTACAAAAAAGCTAGCCTCAGTAAAATGGCCGCGCTGCCTATTTCCGTCCATTCTGCTCCAACCGCGCCTTGAGATTCTTCCCCCGCACCCTCCTCGCCCGCATCATGGTGCTGATCGCCCTCCTGTTGGCGATAGGCCAGTTCAGCGCGCTCAAGATTTTCGATTATTTCGAGCGTGAACCACGCGCGCAGGCGGCCGCGCTACAGGCGGTCACCGTCGTCAACTACACCCGCGCATCGCTGCTCGCCTCTCATGAAAACCGGCGTATCGCGCTGTTATCCGAGCTCTCCGGCCGCGAAGGAGTACGTATCTACGCCGCCGACCTGCTGGAAATCATCGAGCCCTTGCCGGAAGACCCTTTCATCCGGCTGGTCGCCGACAAAATCCGCGAAAATCTCGGCGAAGAAACACTGGTCGCCATCAACCACCTCGGCGTCCCCGGTCTCTGGATCAGCTTCAGCATCGGCCAGGACGACTACTGGGTGGTCATCCCGCGTTTCGTCGCCGAGCGCCCGTTCCCCTGGCAGTGGTTCGGCTGGGCAGCGCTGGTGGCCTTACTTTCCCTGTTCGGCGCCTACCTGATTGCAGCCCGCATCAACCGCCCGCTACGTTTTCTGGTAAAAGCGGCTGACCGCATCAGTCATGGCGAACAGCCGCCTCACCTGCCGGAAGAGGGCGCAGACGAAATGCGCGAAGTCCAGCGCACGTTCAACGAAATGGCAGAGGCGCTGGCACGGTTGGACAGCGAACGCACGCTGCTGCTTGCCGGCATTTCACACGATCTGCGGACGCCGCTGGCAAGGCTGCGGCTGGCGGTCGAAATGCTGCCCGGCGAAGTCGGCGACAGCATGCGGGAAGGCATGATCCAGGACATCGCCGACATGGACAACATCATCAATCAGTTTCTTGATTTTGTGCGCGGCGTGGAAGGCGAACCGGTGCAGATGGTGGATATCAACGCGTTGCTGAAATCGATTGCCGAACGTCACGCGCGCGCAGGACGGCATGTCGAGCTCAACCTGTCTTCGGCGCATCAGGTACCGTTACGCCCGCTAGCCATGCACAGATTGATCGGCAACCTGATCGACAACGCTTTCGCCTACGGCAAGGGCCGGGTTGCGGTCAGCACGCGCATCACGGCCGGCAACATCGTCATCAGCGTGCTCGACAACGGCCCCGGTATTCCGCCGGCCCATATGTCGCGCTTGCTGCAGCCGTTCGAGCGCATGGATACGGCGCGCGGCAACGAAGGCGGCAGCGGTCTCGGTCTGGCGATTGCAAACCGCATCGCCAAGTTGCACAAAGGCAAGCTGGAATTGCTCAACCGTCCGCAGGGCGGTCTGGAAGCCCGGCTCACGCTACCGCTTTAAGCGCTGGTTTCCGGCCTGAACCAGGCCA
>JBEDHT010000144.1:0-3101 GCA_041174025.1 Pseudomonadota bacterium | reverse complement strand
TGATTTTGCGCTTGGCCTCCGGGTCGGTGACGCCGGTGAGGTCGCCGAGGAATTTGGCGCTGGCATCGACATGAATGACCTTGACGCCGAGATTTTTGGCGAAGGTTTCCATGACCTGTTCAGCTTCGTTCAGGCGCAGGAGGCCGTTATCGACGAATACGCAGGTGAGCTGGTCGCCGATGGCGCGATGGATCAGGGCTGCGGCAACGGAGGAATCGACGCCGCCGGAGAGGCCGAGAATGACCTGGTCGCTACCGACTTCTGCGCGGATGCGGGCGACGGCGGTTTCGACGTAGTCCGGCATGTTCCAGGAGCGGTCACAACCGCATATCTCGTGCACGAAGCGGCTGAGGATGGCTTTGCCCTGGCGTGTGTGGGTGACTTCGGGGTGAAACTGTACGGCGAAGTAACGACGCGATTCGTCTGCCATGCCGGCGATGGGGGTTGCATCGTTGCTGGCGATCACGCTGAATCCGGCCGGCAGTTCGGTGACCTTGTCGCCGTGGCTCATCCACACATCCAGCAGTCCGTGGCCGTCCTTGTTGATTCTGTCTTCGATATCGAGAAACAGTCTGGAATGTCCGCGTGCGCGGATTTCGGCATAACCGAATTCACGCTTGGCGGCGTTCTCAACCTTGCCGCCGAGTTGCGCGGCCATGGTTTGCATGCCATAGCAAATACCGAGGACGGGAACGCCGAGTTCGAAAACGGCGTCGGGCGCTCTTGGCGTTTCATTTTCATAAACGGAATTCGGTCCGCCGGAGAGAATGACGCCGGCAGGGGCGAAATCACGGATGAAGGCATCGTCGACATCCCATGAGTGAAGTTCGCAATAGACATTTGCTTCGCGCACGCGGCGGGCGATCAGTTGTGTATATTGGGAGCCGAAATCGAGAATGAGAATTTTCTGGGTCATGGAGTGCTATCAATCAGGAAAATGCCGCAATTGCTACGCGGCGTGGTCTTGCTGCTAATCGGAAAGGTAATACTCGACAGTGGATACCACCCGCACTTTCTTGATATGCGCGGTGCTGGAATCACGGTTTTCGATGCTGAAGGTGCCCTGATTGGCGCGCCTGATCTTGCCCAGCGTGCTGTCGGAATCCTTGGCGAACTTGTCTGCGGTCTGGCGCGCGTTCCGTGTCGCCTCTTCTATCATCTCGGGTTTGATGTCGTTCAACTTGCTGTAAATGAATTGCGTGCTGTAGCTGTCGCCCGCAATCGCGATTCCCTCGCGCCCCAGTTCGACTACCTTGATCATGCTCTGGCGCGCCAGGTCCACCTGCGTGGAGTAGACGGTCACGGTCGAACTGCCGCTGTAACGGTATTTTGAACCATAGGACGAGTCGTATTCGCGCGCCAGCTTGTCGACCACCGATGGCGATGAAACAGTAATCTCGCTGTCATTGAAGCCCTGTGCCTTGAGGAATTCGACAACGGTTGCGTTCTTTTGCTGAATGGTCAGGTAGAGATTGGCAAGATCATTGTCCGCCACGCTGAAGCTGATTGGCCAGATGGCGATGTCTGCAGCAACTTCACGCTCGGAGAGGCCTTTGACCTCCACCGTGCGCTCCATCATCTTGATGCCGGTGATGCCGCTGGACAGCAGATAACCGAGGCCCAGGAAACCGGCGAGCAGAAACGTGCCCAGAATGGCTGATTCAGATACATAGCGATGTTTCTCGGCAGCCATCCGGGACTCTAGTCGATGCGGTAATTGGGCGCTTCTTTGGTGATCTGCACGTCATGCACGTGCGACTCACGCATGCCGGCAGAGGTGATCTGCACGAACTCGGCCCGTGTGCGCATTTCGTCTATGGTCTTGCAGCCGACATAGCCCATGGAGGCACGCAAGCCACCCATCAACTGGTGGATGACCGCCAGCACGGAACCCTTGTACGGAACGCGGCCCTCGATACCTTCCGGCACCAGTTTGTCGGCATTGCCATTGTTATCCTGGAAGTAGCGGTCGCTGGAACCCTTCTGCATGGCGCCGATGGAGCCCATGCCACGGTAGGATTTATAGGAGCGGCCCTGAAACAGTTCGATTTCGCCGGGCGCTTCTTCTGTACCGGCGAACATGCCGCCCAGCATGACGGAATAGGCGCCGGCAGCGATGGCTTTGGAAATGTCGCCGGAGAAGCGGATGCCGCCATCGGCGATGAAAGGCACGCCGGTGCCGCGCAGGGCTTCTTCGACATTGCTGATGGCGCTGATCTGCGGCACACCGACACCGGCAACGATACGCGTGGTGCAGATGGAGCCTGGGCCGATACCGACCTTGACGCCATCGGCACCGGCGTCAACCAGCGCTTTGGCAGCGGCGGCGGTGGCAATGTTGCCGCCGATGACTTCGATTTTCGGGAAATTCTTCTTGACCCAGTTGACGCGGTCGAGCACACCTTGCGAATGGCCGTGTGCGGTATCGACCACGACAACGTCAACACCGGCCTCGGCCAGCGCGGTGACGCGCTCTTCGGTGCCTTCGCCGACTCCGACCGCAGCACCGACACGCAGGCGCCCCTGACTGTCCTTGCAGGCATTCGGGTGATCGCTGGATTTCTGGATATCCTTGACGGTGATCAGGCCCTTCAGCTCGAACGCTTCATTGACAACCAGTACGCGCTCCAGGCGATGCTTGTGCAGCAATTGCATGGCTTCTTCGCGGCTTGTGCCTTCGCGCACCGTGACCAGACGCTCGCGCGGGGTCATGATGTGAACAATGGACTGATCGAGATTGGTTTCAAAGCGCAGATCGCGATTGGTGACGATACCGACGACCTTGCCGCCATCGACCACCGGCAGGCCGGAAATCTTGTATTTCTGGGTGAGTGCGAGAACGTCGCGCACCGTCATCTGCGGATGTATGGTGACGGGGTCATGCACCACGCCGGATTCGAAACGCTTGACGCGGGATACATGATACGCTTGGTCGGCGATCACCATGTTCTTGTGGATAATGCCGATGCCGCCTTCCTGCGCCAATGCAATCGCAAGCGGCGCTTCGGTAACGGTATCCATCGCGGCGGAAACCAGCGGAATATTGAGGCGGATGGAGCGGGTTAACTGGGTCGCGAGACTGACTTCGCGCGGGAGTACGT
>JBEDHT010000143.1:0-3306 GCA_041174025.1 Pseudomonadota bacterium | reverse complement strand
AGCACAAAGCCGACCACCAGCATGCCGATCATGCCGGCGAAAATGCGGCCGTTGATGCCGCCCAGCCAGAGGATGGAAATGGTGATCGTCGAAATGACGGCAAAGGCGCCGAAATCCGGCTCCAGCAGCAGCAACCCGCCGACCAGCAGCATGACCAGCAGCATCGGGAAAAAGCCCTTGGTAAAGCTGTCCATCACTGCCGCCTTGCGCAAGGTGTAGTCTGCCGCGTAGATGGCTACGAGCAGCTTCATGAACTCGGACGGCTGCACCGTCACGACAAACAGCGAAATCCAGCGGCGGCTGCCGTTGACTTCGCGGCCGATGCCGGGAATCAGCACCAGTACCAGTGCCGCCATGCCGATCAGGAACAGGTAGGGCGCCATCTTCTGCCACATCTGCGTCGGAATCTGAAAGGTAACGGCCGCAACGCAAAGACTGACAACCAGATAGATGCTGTGGCGCACCAGATAGTAGGTGGATTGGTGGCCTGTCGCACGATCCGCCTCGGCCAGCGCAATCGACGATGAATAGACCATCACCAGGCCGAGACCGAGCAGTATCAGGGTGACCCAGAGCAGACCCTGATCATAGACGGGGGCGTTGTAGCGCAGCCGATTGCCCAGCACCTGCATCATCGTGCAGCCCCCCTTTCAGCGAGGCCCTGCACGGCGGCACGAAACACCTCTGCGCGGTGCAGGTAATTGCGGAACATGTCGAAACTGGCGCAGGCGGGCGACAACAGCACGGCATCGCCGGGCCGGGCGGCATCGAATGCCATGCCGACTGCGGCGGGAAGCGTATCGGCCTTCAACAAGGGCAATGCTGCCGGGTTCAGCGCAGATTCGATCAAACCCGCATCGCGGCCGATCAGCACGACTGCGCGGGCATTGCGGCTGGCCGCTACCAGCAACGGGGCAAAATCCTGTCCCTTGCCGTCGCCGCCCGCAATCAGCACCACCTTCTGCGGCAAGCCGTCCAGCGCAGCGCAGGTCGCGCCGACATTGGTACCCTTGGAATCGTCATAAAAGGCAACGCCATCAATCTCCGCCACCCACTCGACGCGGTGCGGCAAACCTTTGAAATCGCGCAGCGCGGCCAGCAATGGCACGTCATGCAGACCGGCAGCGCGGCACAAGGCCAGCGCAGCCAGGGCATTGGCAGCATTGTGCAGACCGGCGATTTTCAATTCGGCGGTTGCGATCAATCGTGTGTTGCCGCGCGTCAGCCAGGTTTCCGTACCGTCCGCAAGCAGGCCGTAATCCTGCTCTGTTGTTGCGCTGTCGAGCCCGAAGCTGACCTGCTGCCGGCCCGGCAGCGCCATCCCGGCACTCCATGCATCCTGGCGATTGAGCACCTGCACGCCGTTGCCGCTGAATATGCGTGCCTTGGCGGCAGCGTAATCCGCCATGCTGTCATAGCGGTCCATGTGGTCTTCGCTCAGATTCAACACGGTCGCCGCAGCGGCATCGAGGCTGGCAGTGGTTTCAAGCTGAAAGCTGGAAAGTTCCAGCACGTAGATGTCCGGCACTTCGCCGTTCAGGGTATCGAGCACCGGCAGGCCGATATTGCCCGCGACCACGGTTTTCAGCCCTGCCGCCCGGCACATGTCGCCGACCAGCGTTGTCACTGTGCTCTTGCCGTTAGAGCCAGTGATTGCGATCACCTTGGCGCCGGCCGGCTTGTATCGGGCGAACAGCTCGACATCGCCGACGACCGGCACGCCATGCGCGATCGCCTGTTGAATTTGCGGTGTGGCCAACGCTACGCCGGGGCTGACCACCAGCAAATCCTGTTTCATCAGCAAACCGGCATCGAAATCGCCGAGGTGAACGGCAAGCTGCGGCATTTCGGCACTGACTGTCTCCAGCCCGGGCGGATGCGCGCGCGTATCGGCAACGGACAGCACGGCACCCTGGCGCGCAAGCCAGCGCAATGCCGAAAGACCGGTATCACCCAGTCCCAGCACCAGTACCTGTTTGTCCTTGATTGCCAATGGCATGTCGATTCCAGTCCTTACCTGATCTTCAGCGTCGCCAAGCCGACCAACACCAGCATCATGCTGATGATCCAGAAACGCATATTGGCGTTTGGTGTCGTCGTAACATGCGCGTCTCCGCCGCACATGTGAGCCTCCCCCAACGACAATATCGTGCGTTTCATCCGCTTACCCTTACCTGATCTTCAGCGTCGCCAAGCCGACCAACACCAGCATCATGCTGATGATCCAGAAACGCACGACGACCTGCGTTTCTTTCCAGCCCTTGAGTTCGTAGTGGTGGTGTAGCGGCGCCATGCGGAAGATGCGCTTGCCGGTGAGCTTGAACGAGCCGACCTGCAGCATGACCGAGATGGTTTCCATGACGAATACGCCACCCATGATGAACAGCACGATCTCCTGCCGCACGATCACCGCCACCACACCCAGTGCGGCACCCAGCGCCAGCGCACCGACATCGCCCATGAATACTTCGGCCGGATAAGCGTTGAACCAGAGAAAGCCGAGACCGGCACCGCCGATGGCGGCGCAGAATATGGCGAGCTCACCGGCACCCGGCACGTAGGGCACGCCCAGGTATCTGGAGAAATACAAGTGCCCTGCAACATAGGCAAAAATCGCCAGCGCGCTCGCCACCATGACGGTCGGCATGATGGCAAGACCGTCGAGGCCATCGGTCAGGTTGACGGCGTTGCTGGTGCCGACAATGACGAAATAGGTCAACACGATGAAACTGACTGCACCCAGCGGCAGCACCCAATCCTTGAAGAAGGGGAAAATCAGCTCGGTCTGCGCCGGCACACTGGCGGTGCTGAATAAATAGATGGCGACACCGAAGCCGATCAGCGATTGCCAGAAATATTTTTCGCGGGCAGCGAGCCCCTTGGGATTACGGTGCACGACCTTGCGCCAGTCATCGACCCAGCCGATGACACCGAAACCGAGGGTGGTGATCAGCACGACCCAGACATAGCGATTGCTCAAATCCGCCCACAACAGGGTTGAAACGGCAATCGCCACCAGAATCAGGGCGCCGCCCATGGTAGGGGTACCGGCCTTGACCAGATGCGTCTGCGGGCCGTCGTCGCGCACCGATTGGCCGACCTTGTACTGCGTGAGTTTGCGGATCAGACCGGGGCCGATGACGAAGGAAATGATCAGCGCGGTCAACGTCGCCAGCACCGCACGAAGGGTGATGTAGTTGAAAACGTTGAAGCCGCGTATATCCTGCGCCAGCCATTGTGCGAGTTCGAGCAGCATCAGTGATTCTCCCCTTGTGTATTGTTATGCGTGATCAGATCGACCACCCG
>JBEDHT010000142.1:0-2542 GCA_041174025.1 Pseudomonadota bacterium | reverse complement strand
GGCGCGCAATTTCATGCGCGACCAGATGAAGCTGGGCGATCTTGCATTTTTCTACCATTCCAATTGTGATGTGCCCGGTATTGCCGGTATCGTTGAAGTGAGCAAACTTGCTTATCCCGATCGCCTGCAGTTCATTGAAGGACACAAATACTACGACCCCAGGTCGACGCCGGAAAACCCGCGCTGGGTCAATGTCGACGTGAAACTGGTGCGCAAAACCAGGTTGTTGAGTCTGCAGGAACTGCGCAGCTATCCGGAACTGGCGACCATGCGGATATTGCAGTAAAGGTGCGAGATAAAAAAAGCCCCGGTTTGAGCCGGGGCTTTTTTCGGACATTAATTTGAAACGATCAGTTGGGAGCGTCCAGGCTGCCAACGGCTTTGGGGTAGGTCACGATGCCCCAGGGCAGTTCCTTGTCGGCGATGCGCTTTTTCTCTTGCAATGTAGCTGCGTCGAACACGATCACTTCATGCGAACGTCCGCAGGTCAGCAGGATATCCCTGTCGTCCGGTGTGAAGGTGAAATGCCAGCAACGGTCACCGGTCGCGACTTCATTGACTTTTTCGTAGGTTTTCGCGTTGTAGACTTCCAGCGTTTTCGCTTTGCCGGCCGCGACATAAATCAGGTCGCCTGCGCGGTTGTAGGCGATGCCGTAAGGCGCAGCGCCGGTGGAGACTGTACGCACGACATTGAATTCGCTGTCCAGCACGAGGAAGTTGTTGCCGAATTCCAGCGTGGAAACATAGGCTGAGCCGTCCGGCGCAGACTTGATGCCGCGCGGCCGGTCGCCATGTTCGTGGGTGGCGATGGTCTTCAGAAGCTCACCGGTTTCAAGGTTGTGCACGGTAATGGTGTTGTCGGCCTCATTGGTGATGATCAGCTTGCTGCCGTCGTTAGAGAATTCAATCCCCTCGGTCTCCGGGCCGCCCTCGATTTCACGCAGCTTTTTGCCCTGCAGCAGATCAACCACGGCGATACGTGCCGGCTCTTCGATTTCGTCGTCGTCTTCCTCTTCGACTACTTCCTCGCCGGGCTTGGGTGGGGGCCCGCCCTTGGAGCTGGGCTCGAAGGAAATGTATGCAGTGTTGCCAACCACGCGGACGAATTCAGGATTCTTGCCGATCTCGACATGCTGGACCAGTTCACCGGTAGCGGTGTTGAGGATGGAAATATTGCCTTCATCCTTGTTGGCGGTTACCAGCAGCTTGCCGTCTGTCGTGACGCCGATACCGCGAACGCCATTGCCTTTGGGGTCTATGCTGCCGGTCGTTTCCATGGTGTTCAGATCGATCACGGTGACGCCGCCATTCTGGTTGGAAACATAGGCAATGCCACGGCTGTCGGAGCCGCTGGCCGCAGTTTCTACTTCGGTCTTGTCACCGCAGGCGGCAACTGTGCCGGCCAGTGCGATCAAAAGAACACTGTTACGTATCCTCGTTGCGAGGTGAGGGGATTTCATCCTGACTTTCTCCTTATAAGTTATTGATTGACCAATATCTGCCTGATTGGCATGCAAAGATTGGTCAATCATGTTTTGCATAGGTTCAAAACAATGTCTTGCGATTCAGTCTGACCACTGGCAATGAACAGTCATCGTTAACATGCGATGGCTAGCCGAGGAACAAGCGGTAAGCGGGGTTGCCGGTTTCTTCCCAGTAGGGGTAGCCCAGTGTTTTCAGAAACGCATCGAACTCGGCTTTTTCCTGTGGCGGAACCTGAATGCCGACCAGAACGCGGCCGAAATCCGCGCCGTGGTTGCGGTAATGAAACAGGCTGATATTCCAGTCATGGCCCATGGTGTCGAGGAAGTTCATCAACGCCCCCGGTTTCTCGGGGAACTCGAAACGATAGACGACTTCATGTTCGGCCTGTGGCGCATGGCCGCCGACCAGATGGCGCAGATGCAGTTTCGCCATTTCGTTATCGGTGAGGTCGATTGCAGGCAGGCCGTGCGATTTGAGATTTTCGATCAGCCTGACGGCTTCTTCGTGGTCGTGAATCGCGATGCCGACAAAAATATGCGCTTCTTTCGCATCCGAATAGCGATAGTTGAATTCGGTAATGCTGCGATTGCCGAGTAAACGGCAGAACGCCTTGAACGCGCCGGGCTTTTCCGGAATGGTGACGGCGAGGACGGCTTCGCGCTTTTCACCGATCTCGGCACGCTCGGCGATGAAGCGCAAGCGGTCGAAATTCATGTTGGCGCCGGAGGCGATGCCGATCAGCGTTTTGCCGCTGACCTCATGGCGCTTGATGTATTCCTTGATGCCTGCGGTTGCCAGTGCGCCGGCCGGCTCCAGAATGGAACGCGTGTCTTCGAAAACATCCTTGATCGCAGCGCAGATGGCGTCGTTATCGACGACGATCATTTCATCGACATAGGCCTGGCACAGCGCGAAGGTATGCACGCCGACCTGTTTGACCGCCGCGCCGTCCGCAAACAGGCCGACCTGGTCGAGCATGACGCGCTCGCCTTGCTGCAATGAGCGCGTCATGGCATCCGCGTCAACCGCTTCAACGCCGATCACCTTGATTTCCGGC
>JBEDHT010000141.1:0-4123 GCA_041174025.1 Pseudomonadota bacterium | reverse complement strand
CTTCCGGCTTGGCCAGCTGTGCATCTTCAAGGTTGAACCCAAGATACGAATAATTGGAGCCCTGTACTTCACTCAGACTTATGCCGGGCTGTTGTTTCAGGTGTTTGACCAGTTCGGGCGGCAGATCGCCCTGCAACAGATCAACCTCGCCGCGCAACAGTTTCAGCACGCGCACGGTCGGGTCACGTACCTCCTGCAGGCTGAAGGCCTGGCGGTCGGAAACGCGCTCCAGCCTGACGTTGCCCTGCCACGACAAAAAGCGCAATGGTCCGTTGCCCACCGGTTGACGGCTGAAATCATGACCGGTGGCCATCTTTTCTGCCGGCAGAATGCCGATAACGAGGCGCGAAACGAACATCTCATCTGGCACATGCAGAATAAAATCAACGGTATTCCGGTCCGGCGCACTGACCTGCCGGATGTTGGCAAACTCGGCAGCATGCGGCGAATCCTTCAATGTCAGCAAGCTGTTGTATGTGGCCTCCACATCGGCGGCATCGAGCGTGCTGCCATCATGGAACGGCGCGCGTTCAGCCAGCAGGGTAAAGCGGTAATGCAGTGGCGACAGTTGCTGCCACGTTGCAAGTGCGGGCTGCGGTCTGGAATTGGCATCGAAATCGACCAGCGGCCGGTAAATCAGATGATTGATGCGTTCGGATGCTGCGTCCGAAGCATAGCGCGGGTCGAGGTTGATCGGCGCCTGCGCCAGTGCCATGCGGATATCCTCATGGCTCGCGGGCTTGCCGCAGGCGGCCAGCAGCAGACAAAACAGAAGTATGAAATGGCGCAAATGGTGCCTCAGCGAACCCGGGTGAAGGTTCCCAATTCAACTACACCCGCTCGAACAGTGCAATTGACTCGACATGCGTGGTATGCGGAAACATGTTGATGACACCACAAGCAGCCAGCCGGTAACCCTTCTGATGCACCAGCAGACCGGCATCGCGCGCCAGCGTAGCCGGGTTGCAGGACACATAAACAATGCGTTCCGGCCGTGTGGCGGCCTGATCTTCGGCAGCAGGCAGGGACTTCACCAGTTCCAGCGCCCCGTCACGAGGCGGGTCGATCAGCCATTTGTCGAAACGGCCCAGCGCGGTCAGCTTTTCCGGCGTCATCAGAAAAAGATCGGCCTCGCTGAATTCAGTGCTGTGCTGCAAACCGTTCAGCTTGGCGCTTTCCACCGCGCGCGCCACCAGCGCTGCAGACCCTTCAAAGCCGAACACCCGGCTGCCGCTACGCGCAATCGGCAGCGTGAAATTGCCGAGACCGCAGAAGAAATCGGCGATGCGTTCGTTTGCCTGCGGCTGCAGCAACTGCATGGCGCGGCGGATCATCACGCGGTTGATGTGCGGATTGACCTGGGTGAACTCGGTCGGCTTGAAAGGAAAACGCAAATCGAACTCCGGCAGTGTGTAATCCAGTGCCGCGCCATCGAGCGGATAAAACGGCATCACTGTGTCCGGCCCTTTGCTCTGCGTCCATATCTGCACGCCATGCGCATCGGCAAAATCGCGCAGCAAAGGCGCATCCTGCGGCTGCAAGGGTTCGAGTATGCGCAATACCAGCACGGTCGCCGCCTCGCCGACTGCGACTTCGATCTGCGGCAAACGGTCGCGAATGGTGAGCTGAGCGATCAGCTGCTGCAACGGCACGATCAGGGCAGACACATGCGGCGGCAATATCCTGCAGCTTTGCATGTTGGCGACATAACTGCTGGCCTTTTCATTGAAACCCACCAGCACACCGCCCTTTTTCGGCACGTTGCGCGCGCGCAGACGCGCCTTGTGCCGGTAACCCCAGCCCGGGCCATGAATCGCAGGCAGAATGCGCCCGGACTTGACCTTGCTGATGTGCCACAGATTGGCCTCCAGCAGGCGCTGCTTGGCGGCCACCTGTGCCGAAAGCTCCATGTGTTGCAAGGCACAACCGCCGCACATGCCGAAATATTCGCACTTCGGCTCGGTTCTGGCATTGGAGGCTTTCATCACCTCCACCACCTCGCCGAAATCGTAATTGGGCTTGCGCTTCAGTGTTTTGTAAGTGACTGTCTCGCCCGGCAACGCCCCGTCGATGAACACGGCCTTGCCATCCACGTGCGTGACCCCGCGCGCCTCGTGGTCGAGAGATTCGATAACTGCGATAGAAAGATTTTGCATGGCCGCGATTTTACAGGATATGCCAAACGGATGGCATGCATGGCACGCCGATTAGTTATACCTACGCACCTGCCCGGACTTGTGAAATACTGGCGATACGCCAACGCGGCTCTTTAAGCAATTTCAAGGGGAAGGATATCAAGCAATGAAAAAACCCTACTACATAGACTACCCGCAGGAATCCTACGAAGGTCAGATGCACCGCTACCGCTGCGCCCTGTGCAAGATCGAAACCACCACCATCAACGGCAAACTTGAAGGCCACCTGCCAGATTGTGAATTCCGCATCAGAATGGAGAAACAAGGTTACGACTGCACAGGTTCATGCGCTGAACCGGCATCGCACGATACGGATGATTTTGATTAACGATTGTCCTGACAGCGCCGAGCACATGAAGATCAGGCGATCCAGTTCTCAACCTGCAATGCAGGGACTCGCGCAAACTCACTCTGATTGTTGGTGACCATAATCAAACCCTCGCTCCGGGCATGGGCGGCGATGTGTAAATCGTTGACGCCTATGGTTTGACCAGTACGCTCAAGTGCAGCGCGGATTGCACCGTAATGCTGCGCAGCTTTTGCCGTGTAGCTCAAGACTTCCAGACGGCTGCAAAAATCTTCTACCACGGCAAGATTGGATTCCGGTTGACTGCTTTTTTCAGCGCCATGCAGCAGCTCCGCCAGGGTAATGACCGAAATTGCCATGCGGCTCGCATTGTTGTTAAAAGCCGCCAACACCTCTATCGGCCTACGCTTGATGACATAAATCACGATATTGGTGTCGAGCAGATACTTGAGCATCAAAGCGCCTCCCGCTCGGCCTGATCTTGTGTTGCCCGGGTTTCCATAAAATCAGCAGAGGGCATTGGAGTATCGTGGAAGAAGCTGTCCCAACTTTGCGATAAAGGGGCGATGATGCGCTCATGACCTCGCGCACGGACACTGACTTGCTTGACGTTCTCTGGCAAGCGTAATTCTGCAGGCAACCGAACCGCCTGGGTACGGTTATTGATGAAAACAGTACTGGTTGCCATATATCCTCCAAGCCGCTACGTATATAGCGTTAGTATATTGCAACAAACCCTCTGGATTCAATCGCTATTTTTCCAAGCCGCCAGAAATTCCTGCCAATGCGGCAAGCCATACCCTTGCAGCGTATCCCTGACCAGTTGCACTTCTTCATCGTAACGCTGCTTGTTCAATAATCCGCGCATCAGCTGGAAGCGCAGAAAAACCAGGTAGGTGTTGGCGACATCGGTCTCACAGTAATCGCGTATCGCGCCGATCTCACCGTTCTTGTAAGCATCCCACACCTTGCTGCCATCCATACCCAGCTTGCCGGGAAAGCCGCACAGTTGCGCCATCTGATCCAGCGGGGCGTTGGCGCGGCCGCTGTAGAGGGCGAGCACATCCATCAAGTCGAGGTGCCGCATGTGGTAGCGGCTGATGTAGTTGTTCCATTTGAAATCGCGGTCATCGTCGCCCATGTCCCAGTAGCGCGGCGCCTGGATGCCGTGAATCATGGCGCGATAGTGCAGCACCGGCAGATCGAAACCGCTGCCGTTCCACGACACGATATTGGGCGTGTACTTCTCGATGCCGTCGAAAAAGCGCTGGATGATTTCCTGCTCCGGCGTATCGGGCGCGCCCAGTGTCCAGACACGGAAACTGTCGCCCTCGCGCAAGGCGCAGGAAATGGCGACAACGCGGTGCTGATGATGCGGCAGAAACTCGCTGCCGTTCTGCTGGCGACGCTTGTGAAAAGCGATGTTGGCGACATCTTCTGCAGAAGTTTCTGCAGGGAGGTCGAGTAACTTCCTGATACCGTCAGTATCGGGAACCGTTTCGATATCAAATACTAAAGTAGGGGTCATGATTTTTTTTGGCCACTTGGCATGATTTTTATCAATTTTTTACAGGCAGGTGACCTGTGAGTGTCAACCTGCCTGATCAAATCGCCGAGACGA
>JBEDHT010000140.1:0-4340 GCA_041174025.1 Pseudomonadota bacterium | reverse complement strand
AGCCGGAAGTGCGCAGAGCGATTGCCCATGCCATCGACCGCAAGAAAATTCTGCAGGAAGTGCTGGTCGGCGGCAGCCGCACGGCGGAGGCCATTCTGCCGCCCGAACACTGGGCCGGTCATGCAGCGCTGGCGCCATACGAATACGACCCCGAACGTGCCCGCGCGCTGTTGCAGCAGGCCGGAATAGCGCTGCCGCTGAAGCTGGTCTACAAAACCTCGACCGATGCGCAACGCGTGCGTCTGGCGACCGTGATGCAGGCGCAAATGCGTGAGGCCGGTATCCAGCTCGAAATCCGCAGCCTCGACTGGGGCACGTTTTTCGATGATGTAAAGCATGGTAAATTCCAGCTGTACGGCCTCACCTGGGTAGGGATCAGGACGCCGGAAATCTACCGGCTGGCATTTCACAGCGCTTCGGTGCCCCCTGCCGGCGCCAACCGCGGCCGCTACCGCGATGCCCGGACCGATCGGCTGATCGAAGACAGTGACTGGCAAGGTGTCAGTGAGCGCGTGCATCAGATGCTGCCTTACGTGCCGCTCTGGTATGAAGGACAGTTTGTCGCCATGCGCAGTGATTTGAGCGGGTACAACCTGAAGCCCGACGGCAGCTGGGATGGCTTGGCGACCGTAAAGAAAGAGTCGAAAGCAGCGGTGAAACAGCAACCATGAACCCGAATACCCGCATTCAAATGGCAGCACGCAGTGAGGAAGCGAGATTAGTCCGATGCTCCGGCCTTTTCTCTGTGTCCTCTATGCGCTCTGTGGCTCAAAGTTTTGACGGGATGGTTTCAGACAGATGAGCCGCAATCAAACCAACATGCGCATCGAAATCTCCCTTGCAGACCAGCAGCTCCGCCTGCTGAACGCGCAAGGCGAGGTCGTAGCCAGTTATGCCGTCTCCACAGCCTTGAACGGACCCGGCGAGCTGAAGAACAGCGGTTGCACGCCGCGTGGTCAGCATGTGGTGCGCGCAAAAATCGGCGCCGGTGCGCCTGCCGGTACCGTGTTCGTCGGCCGCCGCGTCACCGGCGAAATCTGGACGCCCGAACTTGCTCGGCAGTATCCGCAGCGCGACTGGATACTGACACGTATCCTGTGGCTGTCCGGCACGGAGCCGGGATTCAATCGTCTCGCCGATGTCGACAGCATGCAGCGCTACATTTACATTCACGGCACGCCGGACGATCAACCGATGGGCGTGCCCTGCTCGCACGGCTGCGTGCGCATGCGCAACGCCGATGTCATTGCGCTGTTCGATCGGGTAGAGGCGGGTACCGAGGTCGATATCATCGAAACCGGCTTTGCGGAATCCATTCGTGCTTAGGCGTGTGCTCGGCATCGTGCCGGTCGTGTTCGGCGTCTTGCTGCTGACTTTTCTGCTGGTGCATCTGGTGCCGGGCGACCCGGTCGAGGTGATGCTGGGAGAATCGGCCAGCAGCGCTGACCGCAGCACGCTGAGAGCCGAGCTGGGGCTGGACCGGCCGATACTTGAGCAGTTCGGCGCCTACCTTGGCAGGCTGGCGCAGGGCGATTTCGGCCATTCCATACACAGCCGCACGCCGGTGGCCGACATGCTGGCCGAACGCTTGCCGGCCACCATCCGTCTGGCATTGCTGTCGCTTGCCATCGCCATTGCCATCGGCTTGCCGCTGGGCGTGATTGCAGCCTTGCGCGCCAACCGGTGGCCGGACAAGCTCGCTACATTCAGCAGTCTTGCGCTTTCTGCCATGCCGCATTTCTGGCTGGGGCCATTGCTCATGATGGTGTTTGCCCTGTGGCTGGGCTGGCTGCCGGTGAGCGGCATGGAGCGTCCGGCTTCCATCGTGTTGCCGGCACTCACGCTGGGTTTCGGTCTCAGCGCAATCCTCACCCGCATGACGCGCGCCAGCCTGCTTGAGGTATTAAATGAGGATTTCGTGCGAACCGCGCGGGCCAAAGGCCTGCCCGAGCGGGATGTGATTCTCGGCCATGCGCTGCGTGCCGGCATGTTGCCGGTGGTGACCATCGTCGGTTTGCAGCTTGGCAGCCTGCTGGCGGGTACGGTCATTACCGAAACCGTGTTCGGCTGGGACGGCATCGGCCGCTTGTTGGTCGAATCGATCGAGAAGCGTGATTATCCTGTGACCCAGGCTTGCGTGCTGGTGATCGCACTGATCTACGTACTGGTCAATCTGCTGACCGACCTTACTTATGCGCGGCTGGATCCGAGGGTGCGTTATGTCTCGTGAACTGCCGGGCCTGCGGCACTGGCCATTGTGGGTGCTCGGTTTCTGGTGCCTGGCAGTCGTGTTTGCGCGACTGCTGGATTGGTCGCCGTTTGCGCTTTCACCCGATGCGATCGCGCTTGAGCGTATTCTGCAGGGGCCGTCATGGCAGGCCCTGCTCGGCCATGACGATCTCGGCCGCGATATTCTCAGCCGCATTCTGGCCGGTGCCGAGGTGTCGCTCAAGGTGGCGCTGACGGTCACCCTGGTCACCATGATCGTCGGCGTTTTTGTGGGCATGGTTGCAGGCTATTTCGGCGGCTGGGTCGATCGCCTGCTGATGCAGGTCACGGATGTTTTTCTGGCGTTTCCCGGCATTTTGCTGGCGATTGCCTTCGCTGCCGTACTGGGGCCGGGGCTGAACAATCTGATACTGGCGCTGTGTCTCACTTCATGGGTCGGCTACGCGCGGTTGACGCGTGCGCAGGCGCTATCCTTGCGCAACCGGCAGCACGTGCAGGCCGCTGAATCACTCGGCGCCGGCGCGCCGCGCATCATGCTGCGCCACATTCTGCCGCTGTTATCGGCGCCGCTGGTGGTCGAAGCGACTTACAGCATTGCCGGGCTGGTGATCGCAGAGGCCAGCCTGTCCTTTCTCGGGCTTGGCATACAGGCGCCGCAAGCTTCTTGGGGTTCCATGCTGCGCGACGGCGTGCGCTACATGCTGGTAGCGCCGCATTATGTGCTGGCCGTGGGTTTGAGCCTGATGTCACTGGTGTTGGCAGTCAACGTGCTGGGCGATAAACTGCGCGATGCGCTGGATGTGAAGCGCTGAATGAAATATCCCGAACCCGCGGTTTTCTCTATGCCCTCTGTGGCTGAATTTTGAAAGGTTGAACATGTCGCTTGGCCCCGTCATGCTGGATGTCGAAGGCACCGAACTCAATGCGGACGACATCCGCCGCCTGCGGCATCCGCTGGTCGGCGGTGTCATTCTGTTTGCGCGCAACTTCGTTTCCTGCGCGCAGCTGAAGGCGCTGACCGAAGCGATACACGCGGTGCGGCAACCGCCGCTGCTGATCGCGGTGGATCATGAGGGCGGGCGCGTGCAGCGTTTCCGCGAGGGGTTTACGCGCATTCCGCCGATGCGCGAATTCGGCAAGCTGTGGGATCATCATCCGAAGAAAGCCCGTCAGCTCGCCGAAGAAGCAGGCTGGATCATCGCTGCCGAGTTGCGTGCGCACGGTGTCGATTTCAGTTTTACGCCGGTGCTGGATATGGATTACGGCGAAAGCCAGGTGATTGGCGACCGCGCTTTTCATGGTGACGCGCAGGCCATCAAGGAGCTGGCATTCTCGCTGATGCAGGGCCTCAAGCGCGGCGGCATGGCGGCGGTCGGCAAGCATTTTCCCGGCCACGGCTTTGTCGTTGCCGATTCGCATGTGGCGATTCCGGTGGATGAGCGCAGTTTCGACGAGATCGCGCAGAACGACATGCAGACCTTCAAGCAGCTGATCGACGACGGTATTGCTGCCATCATGCCGGCGCATGTGATTTACCCGGCAGTGGATGACAAGCCAGCCGGATTTTCCGAGCGCTGGTTGCAGAAAGTCCTGCGTCAGCGGCTGGAATTCAATGGCGTCATTTTCAGCGACGACCTCTCGATGGAAGGCGCCGTGGTTGCCGGCGATGTGACGCAACGGGCACTGGCGGCACTGCATGCCGGTTGCGACATGGTGTTGCTCTGCAACAAGCCGGAGCTGGCAGACGAGCTGCTGGCCAAATTGCAATGGCAGATGCCGGCACAAAGTCTGGCACGCCTTGCACGCATGCATGGCGCACGCAAACCGGCCGGCATGGTGGCCCTGCATGAGGATGCCGAATTCATGCGCGCGGTGCATGCGGTCGGCAATGTCGGCAAACAGGAAGGTGAACTGCCATTCGCCTGAATCGCTGGCTCCGGCAGAAACCGCGTCATGCAGGCCTTTATGACGCATATTCACAAACTTTCGATTGAAACTTAAAAGGCTTTTCGTTAGTCTTAAGTCTGTTGTTTCAACCATAGAGGAAATTCAGACAATGCAACCCAACTATCAAGTCGCAAGTAATACGCATGCTTTATCGGAAAGTGCCC
>JBEDHT010000139.1:0-2709 GCA_041174025.1 Pseudomonadota bacterium | reverse complement strand
CGCGTTTCGTCGAGATACTCAACATGAACGAACGCGAAATCTCGATTGAATCGTTCGAAACCATCCTGCGCGAAATGGTCAAGCGTCTCGAAGCCGAATCCGGCCATGTTGAAATGACCTTCCCCTACTTCGTCAACAAGGCCGCGCCGATTTCCGGCGTACAAAGCCTGCTGGATTATGAAGTGACCTTCATCGGCGAAATCCAGGACGGCAAATTCAACATCACGGTCAAGGTGCTGGTACCGGTGACCAGCCTCTGCCCCTGCTCTAAGAAAATCTCCGACTACGGCGCGCACAACCAGCGTTCCCACGTTACGGTGACGGCCCTGATCAACGATTTCATCTGGGTCGAAGACCTCATTACGCTGGTCGAAGAACAAGCCTCTTGCCAGCTGTACGGCCTGCTCAAGCGTCCGGATGAGAAATTCGTCACCGAGCGCGCCTACGACAACCCGAAATTCGTCGAAGACATGGTGCGCGACGTTGCTGCCCAGCTCAATGCCGAACGCAGGATCGACGCCTATATTGTTGAATCAGAAAACTTCGAGAGCATTCATAACCACTCAGCCTACGCACTCATAGAGCGCGACAAGCGGAAAATGAATTGATTGAAGTTTCGGTGAAGGCTCATGCACGCAGTGCGTGATGCCGGAGCCAAAATTTCAACTCGAAGTTTCGGTGAAGGCTCATGCACGCAGTGCGTGAAGCCGGAGCTAAAATTTCAACTCGAAGTTTGAGCACCCAAAAACATCAGGCCGGCATGGCGCATCAATGCCGGCTTTGTTTTTTATCGTGTTCGAGCTTGAGCCAGATCGCGACCACAAGAAAGCCGACCAGCGGATAGATCGACGTCAGCACAAACGTGGTTTCGCCACCGAGATACTGCAGGGCATAGCCGCCAGATATGCCGCCTATGGTACCGCCCAGCCCATAGCCGACGCTGCTGTAGATGGCCTGACCCTTGGCCTGGTGCCGCCCTCTGAAATACTGCTGGACAATCGCAACCGATGCCACGTGAAAACTGCCGAACGTCGCTGCATGCAAGGTCTGCGCGAGCAATAGCAGCCCGAGCGATGAGGTGCAAAGACCAATCATGGCAAAGCGCAACACGGCGAGCATGAGACTCAAAAGCAGAACCTGTTTGAGGCTGAACACCTTCAACAAACGCGGCATGATGACAAACATCAATATCTCGCACACCACGCCTACCGCCCAGAGTATGCCGATCAGCGTTTTACTGTAACCGCGCTCTTCAAGAAAAATCGAAAAAAAACTGTAATAGACACTGTGCGCGCTGACCATCAGGCAACAGCCGATCAGCAAGGCCAGCACCTCCGGCCGTAGGACGATGTTCCAGACCGAGAGATGATCGGTATGATGCGGCGGCACATGCGGTTCCGGAATCTGGAATGTCAGCAGCAACAGGGTTGCCTGTATGGCGAGCAGGCACCACAACAGACTTTCGACCGGGGCGAAATCCAGCAGCAGGCCCAGCGCAAGCACGGCAACGATAAAACCTATGGAACCCCACACGCGGATGCGGCCGTAAGGCTGATTGGCGGGTTCGATATGCGCCATGGTGACCGCCTCGGCGAGAGGCAGGGTCGAACTGGTAAACATGCTGAGTGCCGCCATGACAAAAAACAGCCAGACGAAACTGGTGCCGAAAAACACGCCGATATAGCCAAGCAGGCCGAGTAAAGCCGTCAGCTTGATCCAGATCACGCGGCGGTTGGTTCTGTCGGCCAACCAGCCCCAGAAGCTGGGAGAGAACATGCGGCTGACCTGAAAAAGGGAAAGCAGAATGCCGATTTCGACTGCGGAAAAATTGACCGACTTCAGGTAAAGGCCCCAGTAAGGCACGAAGGCACCCACAAACATGTAGTAGGTGAAATAGAAGCTGGAAAGCCGCCAGTAAGGAAAGAGGTGCATATCTCAAGCAAGAAAAAAGGCCGGCACTTGCCGGCCTGTTTCTAGGTGCCTGCTATTTTTGGGGTGCCGGTCGCCACATCACCGCATTGCGCACGATGACGCAATGCATGATCGATCAGCACCAGCGCCATCATGGCCTCGGCAATCGGCGTGGCGCGCACGCCGACACAGGGGTCGTGCCTGCCCGTAGTCTGCATGTTGAGGGCGTTACCTGCCTTGTCGATCGAGCGGCGTTCCTGCGGGATGCTGGATGTGGGCTTCAAAGCGATGTGGACTTCGATATCCTGCCCGCTCGATATGCCCCCCAGAATGCCGCCGGCGTGATTGCTGGCGAATCCTGCCGGCGTCAGCTCGTCGCTGTGCACCGAGCCGCGCTGTGCAACGCTGGCGAAGCCGGCGCCGATCTCAACGCCTTTGACTGCATTGATGCCCATCATCGCATAGGCAATTTCCGCATCGAGGCGGTCATAGACCGGCTCACCCCAGCCAACCGGCACGCCTTGAGCGACGACAGTGATGCGCGCCCCGACAGAATCGCGCGCATTGCGTATTTCATCCAGGTAGGCTTCCAGTTGCGGCAGGATTTCGCGGTTGGGTGAAAAGAAAGGATTCTCGTTGACCGCATCCCAGCTCTGGAACGGGATCGCAATCTCACCGAGCTGGCTCATGTAACCCCGGATTTCGACACCATAGCGCTGTTTCAGCCATTTTTTGGCAATCGCTCCGGCCGCCACTCTGACTGCGGTTTCACGCGCGCTGGAGCGGCCACCGCCACGA
>JBEDHT010000138.1:0-5949 GCA_041174025.1 Pseudomonadota bacterium | reverse complement strand
ATTACATTCAGCTCGATGCCGCGACGCGCCGCAACCTCGAAATTGACCAGACTTTGCAGGGCGACACAAAACCGACCCTGTATTCCCTGCTGGATACCACCAGAACACCGATGGGCGCACGCTTGCTGCGTCAATGGCTGCATCACCCGCTCAGAGATGTGGCGGCGATACAGGCGCGTCAGCAGGCGGTCGATTGCCTGCAACGTGCTGGCCATACCGTTTTGCGCGGCTTGATGGCAGAGATCGGCGATATCGAGCGCATCACTGCGCGCATCGCCTTGAAAACTGCCAGGCCGCGCGATCTTTCAGGCTTGCGTGAAAGCCTGCGTCAGCTCGGGCTGCTGGAACCGTCGCTGCCGCAGGACAGCCCGCTACTGCGTCAGCTCTCCGGTGAAATGCAAGTACCGCAGGCCGTGGTCGATCTGCTCAGTGCTGCGATCCGGCAGGAACCGGCGGCTGTACTACGCGAAGGCGGCGTGATTGCCGATGGTTATGACGGCGAACTCGATGAGTTGCGTGGTCTGCAGACCAATCACGGCGACTTTCTGTTGCGTTATGAGGCAGAAGAAAAAGCGCGCACCGGCATTCAGAATCTCAAGGTCGAATATAACAGCGTGCATGGTTTTTACATCGAGATCAGCCGTGCGCAGGCCGAGAATGCACCGGCGGAATACCGCCGCAGGCAGACGCTCAAGAATGTCGAGCGATTCATCACGCCGGAGCTGAAAGCTTTTGAAGACAAGGTGTTGTCTGCCAACGAGCGGGCGCTGGCGCGTGAAAAAGCGCTTTATGAAGCATTGCTCGATGCATTGCTGCCGTTCATTGCGATGCTGCAAGGCAACGCAGCTGCGCTGGCGCAGCTCGATGTGCTGAGCACCTTTGCCGAGCGCGCCGAAACCTTGAACTATGTCGCGCCGCAATTTTCCGGTGAGGCAGGGCTGGAAATTACCGGCGGACGCCACCCGGTCGTTGAGCAGATCGCGCAGCCTTTTATCGCCAATGATGTCTGTCTCACGCCCTACCGGCAGCTGCTGTTGATTACCGGGCCGAACATGGGCGGCAAATCGACTTTCATGCGACAGACGGCGCTGATTACGTTGCTGGCGCATTGCGGCTGCCATGTTCCGGCGACTTCGGCACGCATGGGCAGGATAGACCGGATTTTTACCCGTATCGGTGCTTCGGACGATCTGGCTGGCGGCCGCTCGACATTCATGGTGGAAATGACCGAAACCGCCAACATTCTGCATAACGCGACCGAGCACAGCCTCGTGCTACTCGATGAAATCGGCCGCGGAACCTCGACCTTCGACGGACTTTCGCTGGCCTGGGCGGTCGCGCGTCAATTATTGGAAAAAAACCGCAGCTATACCTTGTTCGCTACCCATTATTTTGAGTTAACGCGCATCGTCGAGGAGTTCAAGCAGGCGGCCAACGTGCATCTCGACGCGGTTGAACACGGTAAGGGCATCGTCTTTCTGCACCGGGTCGAAGAAGGGCCCGCCAGCCAGAGTTACGGATTGCAGGTCGCACAGCTGGCCGGCATCCCTAAACCGGTCGTGGCGATGGCGCGGCGCAAACTCGCACAACTGGAACAGCAGAATATGGAAGCGGGGCCGCAAGCCGATATGTTTGCTGCTGCCATCGAGCCGCCGATGACACCGGATCACCCGGTTGTGGAAGCGCTGGAAACGATTGATCCTGACGAACTCACGCCAAAACAGGCGCTGGAAACGCTGTATAAACTCAAGGAGTTTCTGCGTTAGTCAGACGGCTGACTAAGCCACACTAGCGGCTTATGCTGAACAGTGGGTCGATCCATCCGGTCAGATTGCCATTCGCATCGAAGTGAAAGTTGGCATAACTTGGATCAATGCCAACTTTCCATGGTTCTTTTGTGACCAGCATCTGGCCTGATTCGAGACCCAGAAGCTGCCGGGCTTTATCAGCCAGATAATCGGCCTTTTGCTGTGCAGCAAGGCTTTCTATGGCATACAGCTTATTGGCAGTCGCTTCCCCCGCAATGAATCTTTGCAGCAGCCTGCCATCACCGAGATGCGTGACAACCGGAACTCTCAGTTCAGCTTCGGCTGCAAGAATGTTGCTGTAATGCTCAATGACCCCGGCACGCTCGACTCCACCAGCCTTTAGAATTTTTACTACCCATTCCGGATGGCTCTTCACGGCGTGGACAATCGCATCCTTGCCTTCGCCGATGAATCTGCCTTCCTTGATAAAGCCCGCACCCAGGAGCCTGAATTGCGTCAGGGGGCTGATCATACCAACAGCGACATGCAGCATCTCTTCATTGTCTGTCCGCATGCAAGCTTCGCATCTCAGGCGATCACGATCTATTGGGGGGAAGGTAAAAACTTCACGCAAGAATCCATTAAAATCAAACTGTTCGGGTTTTTCAGAGATCAAGCCTGAGTTGATTTGATTGGAATTAGTTGAGCCGGCTTTTGCTTCCTGATCGGCGATTTGCCGGAGCACGATGCTACGGGCATCTTTTTTGATTGCAGAAAGCTGGACAGCTGTCTGCAAGCATTTGCTCCACTCGTCGAATGTATCGCTGTTTACCAATACACCAACTGCATGAAGCTCCAACTTTGTTCCGTTATCGTCAACTGATGTTATTGCGTTCATGATGATTTAACGGGGCGGAACCTCAATCGTGTTTAAACAGCTCCAACTTTAATGGTGATGGCCGCCGGCACCATGCACATGGCCGTGCTCGACTTCTTCTGCGGCGGCGCTGCGCACACCGGTTACCGTGGCCTTGAACAGTACGCGTTCGCCGGCCCAGGGGTGATTGCCGTCGACTACGACCTTGCCGTCCTGGATGTCCGTCACGGTGTAGAGAATCACATCGCCTGTTTCGTCTTCACCTTCAAACTGCATGCCGACTTTCAGGTCCTTGGTGGGAAAGGCGGAGGCTGGTTCGATCTGCACCAGTTCCTCATCGTAATCGCCGAAGGCATCGGCCGGCTCCAGGCCGATTTCAACCGTATCGCCGACCGATTTTCCGTGCAGTTCCTCTTCCACGCGCGGGAAGATGTTGTCGTAGCCGCCATGCAGGTAGCTTACGGGTTCTGCGCTCGATTCGAGGATGTTGCCTTCGCTGTCGCGGAGTTCGTAAGTCATTGAGACAACGGTGTTCATGGCAATTTGCATGATAAGAGTACCTTAAGATTTAGAGTGATTTAACAAGATTCAGTATTTCGTGGGCGTGGCCCTTGGCGCTGACGCCATACTGACTGTGCACTATTTTACCTGCATCATCAATGATAAAGGTCGATCGCAGAATGCACATTTTGCGTATGCCGTCCTTTTCCTTCTCCTGCCATACGCCGTATTTCTCGCAGACCTTGCCATCCACGTCGGACAGCAGCTGTACGTTGAGGCCGTGTTTGTCACGAAAACCGGCATGCGTCAGGCAGTCGTCCCTGCTGACACCGATGACTACAGTGTTGGCTTTGGCAAATTCGTCATCGAGATCAGTGAACTCGATTGCTTCAACCGTGCAGCCCGGCGTGTCGTCTTTGGGGTAGAAATAAAGCACGACGGTTTTACCGCGCAATCTGGAGAGCTTGAACATCTCCATGTCGGCATCCGGGATGGAAAAATCAGGCGCGTGATCGCCAATCTGCAACATAGGAGGGGGAAAGCCAAATGACAGTGATTCGATTCTAACCCATTTCTATTCCGCGTTTGCAATGCGCTATCATGCAGTCATGAAAAAAAATCCTTATCACGAACAACAGAAAACCCTGCTGGGCGGCATTTCGGCCAAGCAGTTTCTGAAGCAATACTGGCAAAAAAAGCCGCTTCTGATCCGGCAAGCAATACCGGGTTTCAAGGGTTTGCTGGACGGTAACGAATTGGCCGGACTGGCCTGCGAAGAAGAAGTGCAGTCCAGGCTGGTCAGATATGTCCGAAAACAATGGCAGGTGGAAAATGGCCCGTTCGATGAAACCCGCTTTGCCGGTCTCGGCAAAAGGCACTGGACACTGCTGGTTCAGGGCGTCAACCATCATCTGCCGGAGGCTGCGGCATTGTTGCAACGGTTCAAATTCATCCCGCAGGCGAGGCTGGATGATTTGATGGTAAGTTTTGCGCCTGACGGTGGTGGTGTTGGCCCGCATTTCGATTCCTATGACGTTTTTCTGCTGCAGGGTCATGGCAAGCGGCTGTGGCGCATCAGCCAGCAGAAGGATCTCACGCTGGTCGACAACGCGCCGTTGAAGATATTGCAGAATTTCGATACCGAGCAGGAATACCTGCTGGAGCCGGGCGACATGTTGTATTTGCCGCCGCACGTGGCGCACTGGGGCATTGCCGTCGGTGATTGCATGACATACTCAATCGGTTTTCGTGCCCCATCGGCGCAGGAACTGGCCACCGAATTTCTCGGTTATCTGCAGGAAAGAATCTCTCTGCAAGGGATGTATGCGGATGCGAGTCTGAGCTTGCAGAAGCATCCGGCCGAGATCGGCGAGGATATGGTGACGCGGGTCAGCGCCATGCTGAAGAAAATACGCTGGAACAAACAGTCGGTAGGAGAGTTTCTCGGAGTTTATCTGACAGAGCCCAAGCCGCATATTGTCTTTGAGTCGCGCAGCAAGGCCAGCCTGGGAAGGTTCGGAAAATCCGTCGCAGCGAACGGCCTGAGTCTCGATCTTAAAACGCAGGCGCTTTTTTGGGGCGACCAATTCTTCATCAATGGCGAATCCATGGCAATGGCCCCGCGTTGGCAGGAATGTCTCAGGCAGCTGGCAGATGACAGAGCCTTGCCGCCGGGAGCCGTCAGCGAGCATCTGATGCAGGATGCCGGTTTCATGCAATGTTTGTTTGACTGGTATGTTGCGGGCTATCTGCATGCCGGTCAGAACCCGGGTTACGGAGGGCGAGCAGAGTGAGTGAGGCGCAGGAACTACAGCCCAATCAGGTGATTCTGGGGGAGCGCAACTACGAAGCTGCAACTGCGCTTCTGATCGGCCGCGCCAGGCGGGAGTTGCGGATTTTTGATCCCAATCTCGGCCGTGGCGGCTATCAGAGCATCCAGGTGCATGATCTGTTGAGCCGCTTTCTGACCGCTGATCGCCAGAATCGCTTGACCATTATCATGCATGACAGCGAGTTTCTGACCAGTCATTGCCCGCGAATGATTCACCTTTTGCGCAATTATGCCCATGCCATGACCATCTACCTGACCGAAGGCAGGGCACAGGCTGCGCAGGATGCTTTTGTGCTGGCGGATGACGGAGACTATCTGCATCGGTTTCATGTCGATCATGCAAGATTCAAGTACCAGCTGGACAACAAGGTGGCAGCAAAACCCTTGCATGAGCGTTTCGGCCAATTGCAGGAGGCGTCGCATGTCAGATTAAGTGCGGTATCGCTGGGTTTGTAAGGTCAAATCTGGTGTCGGATGCGATAAAAATGATTAATTTGATGTTAATAAAAATTTCCGATGATCGACTTCCGGATTTCTAGCAAAAATCAGACCATGTCGGCAGGTGTGACGTGTTTAATCGAGCCGCTGGAGTGAAGCTGCGGTGCCAGCTGAAAATTTATTAAAAATTTGGCGGAACTATCTAAAAACACTGTGTTTTTTATTTTAGAGCTGCTAGAATTCGCGCACTCGGAAGTTGATGTTGAAGTAATCGTGAGACCAGATCAAATAGACCATCCGTACCAGGCCAAATTTATCGTTGTTTATCAATATTAATACTTAAGGAATTTACAAAATGACACGTTCCGCCCTGTTAGCTGCTCTGTTGGCACTTGCTCTGACTGCTTGTGGTCAAAAGGAAGAAGCTGCTCCAGTTGAAGAAGCACCTGTTGTTGAAGAAGCAGCTCCTGCTGCTGAAGAAGCACCAGCAGTTGAAGAAGCTGCTCCTGCTGAAGAAGCACCTGCTGAAGCACCTGCTGCTGAGTAATTTCAGC
>JBEDHT010000137.1:0-9149 GCA_041174025.1 Pseudomonadota bacterium | reverse complement strand
CAGCAAAAACCAAATGGCCTACGCTCATATCCGGCGTTGCCCAGAACGCGATGATGAATCCGAGCATGATCGGGTGTCTTACCAATCTGTAGAAAAAGGGCGTTTTGAACCCTGGGTAGGTGTATTCCATGCCTTTAACGTACAGATAGACTTGCCTGAGGCCGAACAGGTCAAAATGATTGATCAGAAAAGTGCTGAGCAGCACCAATAACCAGCCAGACCAGAACAAGCCCCAGAGCAAATACCGCCCTGCGGTATTTTCGACCTGCCAGACTACGCCATTCATGGGTTGCCAAAGCCAAAACAGCAGGATCAACGCCAGGCTTGATAAAAGCACATAGGTACTGCGCTCAATGGCTTGCGGTACGAACCGGGTCCACCACCGCTTGAAAGCCGGGCGTGCCATCACGCTGTGCTGGATGGCGAAAATACCCAGTAATCCCAGGTTGATCAGCAGGGATGGGGCAAAAGCGGCTGTAGTGACGGAATCTATCGATTTTGGAACTGGAAAATTGCCGACAAAACCGATTGCATAAAGGAATGTTACGAAAAAAACCGTATAGGAAAATGCGCCATACAATAATGCAAGAATACGATTCATGATATAGCCCTCCTCGTATAAAGTTATTGGCGGATTGCCGATGACCGATAAACGATGAATAGCTATTGTTTTTTCTGAATAATGCGCGCCTTTCGCTGCAAAATAAAGTCATTTTGCGAAACCCGGCTGACAAAACCGCCGGTGCAGTTTAATGGTTGCTCAGGTCGGTGGCGTGTAGTCCGACCGGCATTCAGGTGGCACGTAACCCCATTCTGTATCTTCTGCATAACAGTTCCAGGAACCACCATCCGGAGAAAACAGTGCCAAACTGACTTTCTGCTTTTTTGCCACTCCGGTATTTACGATCGCTTCCAGCCTGACGCCAGTATCAGTATCCCTACAGGTCACCACGGTTCTGTTCTTTTTGATGACGCCGGCCATTCCGACACCCACGCAGGCAGATTGGCTGTTGGCCAGATTTTCTGAAACCGTTACTTTGGCGCCGCCGGCGAGATTCAGTGCCTCGCTTACCATGGTACGAATGGAATAATCCTGGTAAACAGGAATAGCCACTGCAGCGAGTATGCCAATAATCGCAACAACGATCATCAGCTCGATCAGTGAGAAGCCGGTTTGATACCGGTTCTTCAATTCTCGTTTCATGACGGCCCCCCTGAATTTTACGTATTGTTGGCGCATATGCTTTTAAAAGTATTCCCGGTTGGCTTGAACAGTTCGCTGCACATTGTTTCATTTTTATCAAATTTGGACAAACATTTGGAGGAAATGACTCTTTCTGCGCCCTGAATCAGGCCATACCCATGCAATCAATAAGGTTTGCCGCAAGGTTGCTCCCGGCTAGAATGTCAAAATCAACAATTCAGCAACCAACATGACAAGTTTTCAGGACAATCCCATATGACAGGTTTCAAGGAAATTGAAGCTGACGATCTGCACAAGCTGATGGCAAACCAGCCGATCAAGCTGGTCGATGTGCGTAACGATGACGAAGTTGCCCGCGGCGTCATCCCCGGTGCAGTTCACCTGCCGCTGGCCATGTTGCCGGTCAGGCATGACAGCCTGCATGGTGATGAAACGCTGGTTTTTTATTGTCATAGTGGTATACGCTCGGCGCAGGCAGCAGCCTTTCTGGCAAGCAAAGGGCGCGAAAACGTATTCAACCTGATCGGCGGCGTGCTGGCTTGGGGCAAGGCGGGTTTCCCGTTCGAACGCATTTAGCCGATTTGAAGGAATCAATATGGACTTTGACAAGGAACTCGACGCACGCGGGCTCAATTGCCCGCTGCCTATACTGCGTTGCAAGAAGGCATTGGCAGAAATCACGGACGGCCAGGTGCTGAAAGTCATGGCGACTGACCCCGGTTCGGTGAAGGATTTTCAGGCCTTCTGCAAACAGACCGGGCACGAACTGCTGTCGCTGGAAACACAGGAGAAGGAATTCATTTTCCACATCCGCAAGCAGGTAAAGCCATGAGCAAGAAACTTGCGCTGATCGCCTCCAAAGGCACCCTGGACTGGGCCTATCCGCCTTTTATTCTCGCCTCTACCGCTGCTGCGCTGGATTACGAGGTGCAGGTGTTCTTTACTTTTTACGGGTTGACGCTACTGAAGAAGGACATCAGCGATCTCAAGGTTTCGCCGCTCGGCAACCCCGGTATGCCGATGCCGCTGCCGATACCCAACCTGGTGCAGATGATTCCCGGCATGGAATCGATGGCCACCATGATGATGAAACAGAAAATCGCCAGCAAAGGTGTGGCATCGATTGAGGATCTGCGCGCCGCCTGTCTGGAATCCGGCGTCAAACTGATTGCCTGCCAGATGACTGTCGACCTGTTCGACTTCAAGCCGGAGGATTTCGTCGAAGGCGTGGAGTTCGGCGGTGCGGCCACCTTCTTTGAATTCGCCGGCGAATCTGACGTCAATCTGTTCATCTGAACGCTCTGCCCCCTTCATGGCACAAAGCCCTCTTGCGAGGGCTTTGTGCATTTAAGCTAACAGTAAAAACGTTATTTCAGCTTGGTGAGCTGGGCCTGCAGTTTTTCCAGCGTGGCGCTGAAATCGGCCAGGCGGTTTTTCTCCTGCTCCACCACCGCAGCCGGTGCACGTGCAACAAAGCCCTCGTTGCCGAGCTTGGCGTTTGCCTTGGCAATTTCACCCTCAATACGGGTGATTTCCTTGCCGAGACGTTCCTTCTCCGCTGCCACATCAATTTCGATTTTCAACATCAGTTTGAAATCGCCCGCCAGCGCGACCGGTGCATCGGCTTCCGGCAGGTCGGCGACTATTTCAACTTCAGCCAGCTTGGCCAGCGCCTTCAGATAAGGCGCCAACGCCTGTAGCTGTCGCATATCGCCGGCTGCAATCAGCGGCACCCGCTGCGCAGGGGAAATATTCATCTCGCCGCGCAGGCTACGGCAAGCATCCACCGCCTGTTTCAGCGTCGCCACCCAGGTTTCCGCCTGTTCGTCGATTTTGTTCGGTTGGCTCTGCGGATAGGCTTCCAGCATGATGCTGGGGCCGGTTCTGCCGCTGAGCGGGCCGACGGTCTGCCACAACTCTTCGGTGATAAACGGAATCACCGGGTGGGCCAGACGCAGGATGGTTTCCAGCACGCGTAGCAGAGTACGGCGGCTGGCGCGCTGTTGCGCATCGGTACCGTTTTGTAGCTGTACTTTCGCCAGTTCCAGATACCAATCGCAGTATTCATCCCAGACGAATTCGTAGATGGCCTTGGCGGCAAGATCAAAACGGTAGTCGGCAAAGGCTTTTTCCACCTCGGCCTCTGTGCGTTGCAGCTGGCTGACGATCCAGCGGTCTGCCGGAGAGAAATCCAAATAGCCCTCTGAGCCGTTTCCGGCGGAATCTGAAGAGCCTCCGCAATCGTGCTGGCAAGGCTCCAGACCGCAATCCTGCCCCTCACAGTTCATCAGTACAAAGCGGGTGGCATTCCACAGCTTGTTGCAGAAATTACGGTAGCCTTCGCAGCGGTTGAGGTCGAACTTGATATCGCGCCCCGGGCTGGCGAGGCTGGCAAAAGTAAAACGCAGCGCATCGGTGCCGAAAGCCGGTATGCCGTCGGGGAATTCCTTGCGCGTACGCTTTTCGATTTTCTCGGCATCTTTCGGGTTCATCAGCCCGGTGGTGCGCTTTTTCACCAAATCTTCGAGGCCGATGCCGTCGATCAGGTCAATCGGGTCGAGCACGTTACCCTTGGACTTCGACATCTTCTGGCCTTCCGCATCGCGGATGAGGCCATGCACATAAACATCCTTGAAGGGGATTTTGCCGGTGATGTGTTTGGTCATCATCACCATGCGTGCCACCCAGAAGAAAATGATATCGAAGCCGGTCACCAGCACGGAAGAAGGCAGGTAGCGCTGCAACATGGCGTTTTGCGCGTCCTGTTGCGGATCGCCGGTCCAGTCCAGCGTCGAGAACGGCCACAGCGCGGAGGAATACCAGGTATCGAGTACGTCCTCGTCGCGCTTCAGATTGCCGCTGTAACCATCTCGTGCAGCCAGCGCCTTGGCTTCCACCTCGTCATGCGCGACATAAACGCGGCCGTCATCGGCGTACCAAGCCGGAATCTGATGCCCCCACCACAGCTGGCGCGAAATGCACCAATCCTGAATGTTGCTGAGCCATTGGTTGTAAGTGTTGACCCAGTTTTCCGGATGGAACCTGATCTCGCCGCTGGCCACTACTTCCAGCGCCTGCTCGGTAATGCTTTTGCCGTCCTTGCCGGGCTTGCTCATGGCAACGAACCACTGGTCGGTCAGCATCGGCTCGATCACGATGTTGGTGCGGTCGCCGCGCGGCACCTTGAGCTTGTGCTTCTCGGTCTTTTCCAGATACCCCTGCGCTTCGAGATCGGCCACTACCTGTTTGCGGGCGGCGAACCGCTCCAGGCCCGCAAGATTCTGCGGCATGGCGACAGATGCCTTGATGCCGCCATCGGCGCCGATGACCTGTGCAGCTGCGGGGATGTGGCCCTTGAGGTCGATGACGATAATTTTGTCCAGCTGGTGACGCTGACCTACGGCATAGTCGTTGAAATCATGCGCGGGCGTGACCTTGACCACGCCGGTGCCGAATTCCTTGTCCACATATTCGTCGGCGATGACCGGGATGGTGCGGTTGCACAATGGCAGCGTGACTTGTTTGCCGATGAGCTGTTTGTAACGCTCGTCTTCGGGATGCACCATGACGGCGACATCGCCCAGCATGGTTTCCGGGCGCGTGGTGGCAACGGTCAGATGGCCGGAACCGTCACTCAGGGGATAGCGGATATGCCACAGATGGCCGTCTTCTTCTTCCTGCACCACTTCGAGGTCAGAAACGGCGGTGCCGAGCTTGACGTCCCAGTTGACCAGTCGCTTGCCGCGGTAGATCAGGCCTTCGTTGTAGAGGCGCACGAAGGTTTCGGTCACGGTTTTCGACAGGCCATCGTCCATAGTGAAGCGCTCGCGGCTCCAGTCCGGCGAGGTGCCGAGCCGGCGCATCTGGCGCGTGATGGTGTTGCCCGAATATTCTTTCCATTCCCAGACTTTTTCGAGGAATTTCGCGCGGCCGAGATCGTGGCGGCTGACGCCCTGCGCATCGAGCTGGCGCTCGACCACGATCTGCGTGGCGATACCGGCGTGGTCGGTGCCGGGCTGCCAGAGCGTGTTATCGCCGCGCATGCGGTGATAGCGCGTCAACGTATCCATGATGGTCTGGTTGAAGCCGTGACCCATGTGCAGCGTTCCGGTGACATTGGGCGGCGGCAACAGAATGCAGAAGTTTTGCGACTTCGTCGCATCGTCGCCGGCGGCGTAATAGCCGCGGCTTTCCCAGAACTGATACCAGCGGCTTTCGATATCGCTGGGGTCGAAGGATTTTGCCAGCGCTGGTGCCGGCTGTTTTTCGGGTGTGTTTTCGGTCGTCATAAGCGCGCGATTTTACCACAGCCCCGCTGGCTGCGCCTTCCCGTTAAATCTGTGGTTTTCTGATAGGATAGCGGCTGAGCACAGGGAGAAGCATGCATGATGGAAAGCACATGGCTTTGGGGCATACTCGGTTTGATTCTGCTGGCAGCGGAAATGGCTACCGGCACAATCTATATTCTATGGTTCGGTGTCTCGGCCCTTTGCATGAGTCTCGCGCTGATGCTCTTCCCCGGGATGCACATCGGCATGCAGCTGCTGATGTTCGGCGCCCTCTCGCTCAGCTCGCTCGCCATCTGGAAACTGCATTACCGCAAAGAAGCCGTCAACGACCTCCGCATCGGCCAATCGCAGGGCGATGAAATCGGCCGCGTCGGCACCATCACTGAATCTGTCAGCCGCAAACAAAACGGCCGCATCCGCTTCGCCCAGGGCGTCATGGGCAGCCGCGAATGGGCGGTGATTGCCGACGAGGAAATCGAGGCAGGCAGCGAAGCCGTGATTACCGCCATCGAAGGCAACGCCTTGCGCGTCAAGCGCCACACCAGCTAATAAAGGAAAACAACATGACCGAATTTACCTTCATCCTGCTCATCCCGATCGCGATTCTGATCTGGAAGGGCATACGCATCGTGCCGCAAGGCGAGGAATGGGTGGTCGAGCGTCTGGGCAAATTCAACGCTGTGCTGAGGCCGGGCCTGACCGTGATCAACCCCATTTTCAGCAAAGTCACCTACAAGGTCACCACCAAGGACATCATCCTCGATATTCCCGAACAGGAAGTGATCACCAAGGACAACGCGGTGATTCTGGCCAATGCCGTGGCATTCATCAAAGTGACCAACATCGAGCGGGCCGTCTACGGCATCGACAATTTCGCCGAAGCGATGCGCAATATGGTGCAGACCAGCCTGCGTTCCATCATCGGCGGCATGGATCTCAACCATGCGCTATCCTCGCGCGACCGCATCAAGGCCGAGCTGAAAATGGCGGTTGCCGATGAAGCGGCGGACTGGGGACTCACTGTGAAATCGGTGGAAATTCAGGACATCAAACCCTCGCCCAACATGCAGCAGGCGATGGAAAGACAAGCCGCTGCCGAACGGGAAAGGGTGGCGGTCGTCACGCAGGCCGAAGGTGAAAAGCAGGCACTGATTCTGGATGCCGAGGCCCGGCTGGAAGCGGCGCGGCGCGATGCAGAAGCACAGGAAGTGGCAGCGAAGGCGTCAGCCGAGGCCATGCGCCTGATCTCGGAAGCCGTCAAGGAGAACAACGGTTCCGCCATGTTCCTGCTCGGCGACCGCTATATCCAGTCGCTCAGCAAGATGTCGGCTTCCGACAACAGCAAGATCGTCGTCATGCCGGGCGATCTGGTCGGCGCAGTGAAAACGCTGATCGGCAGCAAATAAGCAATCATCAACCACGCCATCTTCAACGACCCAAGGGAGCATCGCATGCAAAGCCTCATCGGATTACTGATACTGATCGCAGATATTTACGCCATCATCAAGATTGCCCAGAGCTCGGCGACGACGCTGGCCAAGGCACTGTGGATTGTCGGCGTGCTTATATTCCCTGTGATCGGCCTGATTGTCTGGTATCTGGCCGGTCCCGGCGGCAGAAAGTAAGTACGGACTAACACCCCCCGGCCGCCTATGCCGGTACTTCGGCGGGCAGCGGCTCGCCCGGCGGCAATGTCAGAGGCGCTGTCCGCAGACCTTGCAGGCAGGGTCGCGCGCAAGTTTGATGCTGCGCCACTCCATGGCCTGCACGTCGAGCAGAAGCAAGCGGCCCTGCAGGCTTGTACCCATTCCCATCAGCAGTTTCATCGCTTCGGCCGCCTGCGTCGTGCCGATGATGCCGACCAGCGGGGCAAACACCCCGCTTTCCGCGCAACGCAGGCCTTCTTCCGCACCGAGATCGGGGAACAGGCAATGGTAACAGGGGCTTTCCTCTGAGCGCATGTCGAACACCGTGACCTGGCCTTCAAAGTTGATCGCCGCACCCGACACCAGCGGTTTGCGCAACCTCACGCAAACCCGGTTCAAAACGTAGCGGGTGGCAAAGTTATCGCTGCAATCGATAACGACGTCAGCATCCGCTGCCAGCGCTTCAAAAGCTTCTTCGCTGGATTTCCCGCAGATCGTGTTCACCACCACGTCCGGATTGATTTCGTAAATCGCCTGTTGGGCGGAAACCGCTTTGTTGATACCGACCGAAGCCGTGGTGTGGATGATCTGGCGTTGCAGATTGGTCAGATCGACGCTATCGAAATCACAAATGGTCAGCTTGCCGACACCGCCTGCCGCCAGATAGAGCGCCACCGGCGAACCGAGCCCGCCTGCGCCGACGATCAGGGCATGGCTATTGACCAGCTTTTCCTGGCCCTCGTAGCCGATCTGCGGCAAAAGTATGTGTCTGCTGTAACGCAGCAGTTGATTGTCATTCATCAGGGTAGCCTGCCTGCCGATACCATGCGGTTAAATAATACATTGAGCGAAATCCATTCGACGAAATCGTCATAGCCGTTCTGCACGGCCTCGCCATGAACGAAAGGCGAAGCGCCGTCCGTATTCTGCAACTCTGCTGCCGATGCACCCGCCGGTGATAGCTGGCTGCCATCATCACGATAGGCGCCGAAGCCGTTCTTGCCATGTGAGATGATCACGGCCGGTACTTGCAACGCCATCGATCCGCCTGTCGCCGAGTTTACCGTCAGGCTGCCGGCAGAACAAAGAGCAAAGGATGCCGCAGCCGGTATTGTCGTGCAGCTTGCGGGCGGTGTCACGGTATTTGCCGCGATTTCATCCTGCATTGATGCGGTCACCACATAGCTGAACCTGCCGCCCCAGGCATCCAGTTCCGGCGTGGCCAGTGTGGCCCATGGCACAACCCCGGCGCCGAGGCTGCAGTTTTCGGTACCGGCACCGGCTGCCGATGAGGCTATGGCAGGCGCAGCGGGACAAGGGAAACGGCCGTGCGCCAGCACGAAACCATTGATGGCCTCCTTGATCAGTGCGAGTTTTTGTCTGGTTTCGTTGTAATGGATGATGTCCATCCGGGCCGTCAGCGGCATCAGCAAACCGCCCAGCAGCAGGCCCAACACCACCAGCACCACGGTCATTTCAATCAGGCTGAAGCCTCGAGTGCGTATCCGTTTTCTATTCATCATGTATCAAGCACCTGACGATATCGGCAGCGGGATTCTGCGCAGAAAAACCTGACATTCCGGCAAATCCGGCATGGCGTGCGACCGGCAGCGAAAATGCCGCAAGATTTTGCCCTTCCAGATAATTTTCCGGGTGCGATTTGTCAGTCTCCGTCTTTCTTTGCTGTTGTGGAGACCGGCTGCCGGAAAAAATCAGTACGCGCGCGCAAGCGGTTTCGGTCGGGCTACCATCCACTATCACGCTGGCGGGCGCCGGCAAGGCGGTAAGCAGCAGCATCTCGCGCCAGTGCTGGCAAAAAGCCGGGTGGGGCGCTTGCACGCAATCGATGGCATCCGTACCCTTGCTGCCGCTGATGTTGACGGTTGCCAGGTATGCAAGAAACGTGGTGTCGCTGGTCAGTGCGTTCACCTGTGCGGCAAAGTCAGCACGCCGAATGATGGGCCTGAATAGTTCATCCACCGTGATGAACAGAAAGCGGTCGTTGTAGTG
>JBEDHT010000136.1:0-2929 GCA_041174025.1 Pseudomonadota bacterium | reverse complement strand
AGATACGACCGGCGCATCTCATCTTCAAGGCTGATAGGAAGGGTTTCTTTGGCGAATTGTTCCATATTGGCTATCGGCTTATTTCAGGGCTTAAAGTAGGGGATTTTAGCATGATAAGAGTGGCAGGACATGCCGGATGCGAGCATGCACTGCAGGCTCCGCAGATCACCTTGCCAGCAGGTTGAAAGCCCTATGAATCCGGCTGGCTCGCACCGGAAAATTTGCGACTTATCCGCTAGCGGAAGCGGCGGAAGGAGCCGGTGACAACGCCCCAGATTTCGAATTGCATTTCGCCGCTGATTTCGATCGGAGCAAAAGCGCCGGTATGGTTGGCGGGGAGCAGACGGACGCGGCCATCCTTGTGGCGGCCGAGGGTCTTGATGGTGAATTCGCCGTCGACCATGGCGAGCACGATGTCGCCGATGGCAGCAACCCTGGCGCGGTCGACCACGGCCTTGTCGCCGGGCAAAAGGCCGGCGTCGATCATGGATTGCCCCTGAATGGTGACGAAGAAAGTAGTGTCCTTGCGGTCGATCAGGAACTCGCTCGGGTCGAGGCGTTTTTCCACATGGTCGTCAGCGGCACTGGGCAAACCGGCCGGCACACTGGAACCGTACAAGGGCAGCCGTACAGGCGTACTGTCAATCACCGGCATGGCGAATTCACCGACAGCATCGATATCCTGCGCAAGGCGCTTGCGTTGCCGGGCGGACAAAAAATCCCTGATGACCGCAGACTGGCTGACGGGGATGCGCACCACTGTGGTCGGCTCGCCGAACTTGCCGCTACCGGGCTTGCGGCCGGCACCGGGCGCACGCTTGCGCGCTGATGTCGGGGGTTTTGATCTGAACTGGTCGGACATGCAATTATTGTAACAATAATTGACGAACTGGCAATTAATTCTTACGGCAGCGTTGTTGTGCTACCAAGGGCATGTGAAACGGGAAATGGGAGATGTTTTTTGCTGGATTCCGGCCTGCGCCGGAATGACGGAGTGAAGATTACCGCGCCTTGGCTGGCAGAGACGGGGTTATGTCACCACGGTGAAAACCGAAAGCATGTGAACCGGAAAACATTTTTGCTGGATTCCGGCCTGCGCCGGAATGACGGAGTGAAGATTACCGCCCTGACGGGCTCGCGAAGTCTGGTTTATGTTGCCCCAACACAAACCGGCACCTGGTGGTTTGGTTGTTCCGAGCGTTCTGGATTCCGGCCTGCGCCGGTATTAAGAAAGAGAGACGGCCACACATGCCGTCATACCGGCGCAGGCCGGTATCCAGTTGCATTCTTCTCAATCTTCGTAGGCAGTGTACTTGGCGTTGCTGCCACGCGCTTTTTCCACTGGGTACTTCTGTGCATTTAGGTCGATCTTGCGGTTGGCGGCGGCAATCAGGTCTATGCCCGTCACCTCGGCGATACGCAGCAGGTAGACAAAGGTGTCGGCCAGTTCATGCGCCACCTGTTCGCGCTTTTCATCATCGAGTCTGGCGCTCTCTTCCGGCGTGTCCCACTGAAAATGCTCGACCACTTCCGCCGCTTCGACGATCATCGCCATCGCCAGATTCTTGGGCGAGTGAAACTGTTCCCAATCGCGCTCGCGGACAAACTGGTTGATTCTGGCTCTCAGCTCGTTCAGTGAATCGCTCATGACTTTTCTCTCCGGTTGGAGCCCGCCACCATTTTGATCTCGAACAGCCGGCATTCCAGCGGGCCGTTGAACAGCGGCGTGCGCTTCGATGGTGCCAGCCGCATCAGTTTGGGCAGGCGCATGTCGTTGGTAAGAAAGTAGGTATTCCAGCCGGAGAATCTGCGTTTGAGCGCTTCCGCCATTTTCGGATAGAGGGTAGCGAGCGCTTCGTCTTCGCCGATGCGGATGCCGTAAGGCGGATTGGCGATCATGACGCCGCTGTCCGCCGGCGCTACGACCTCGGTCATGTCGACATGGCTGAGTTGCACGGCGTCGAGCAGGCCGGCCTGCTTCAGGTTCTCGCGGCTGACGCGCACCGCACGCAAATCGGCATCGCTGCCATAGATTTTCTGGAAGCTCACCGGCTTGGCCCGGCCGAGTACTTTCTGGCGCAATTGCTGCCAGGCGGGCGCGTCGAAATTGTTCAGCTGTTCAAAGCCGAAACTGCGACCGCTGCCCGGCGCGATACCGAGCGCCATCATGGCGGCTTCAAGCAGAAAGGTGCCGCTGCCGCACATGGGGTCGAGCAAGGCGGTGCCGGGCTGCCAGCCTGACAACAGGATGATGCCGGCCGCCAGATTTTCGCGCAGTGGCGCTTCCACGCTGGCACGGCGCAAACCGCGCTGGTAGAGCGGATTACCGGAGGTGTCGATATAAAGCTGGTAGTCTTCGGCGGCAAGATAGGCATGCACGCGCACATCCGGCTCGCGCGTGTCGATATAGGGGCGGCTGCCGACGGCCTGACGGAAGCGGTCGCAGATCGCATCCTTGATGCGCAGGGTGGCGAATTCCAGGCTCTTGAGCGGGCATTTGACACCGGTGACCTTGACCATGAAATCGCGTTTGACGTCGAACCACTGCGGCCAGTTGAGCTTGTAAACGGCCTGATACAAATCGTCCTCATTGGCGTAGCGGCCGCGCCCGACCTGCCAGAGCACACGCGTGGCGATACGGCTTTCGAGGTTGGCGCGATAGCAGGTCAGCATGTCGCCGGAAAAACCAACACCGCCTTCGGCCGGCCTGATGTCGGCCGCTCCCAGTGCGGTCAGCTCAGCGGCCAGCAAGGCCTCAAGCCCGCGCGGGCAGGTTGCAAAAAAATGGTTCAATGTTGTTCCTCCGGAGTACCCATGAACAGGCGGTGATTGCTGCAGGGGTTGCGGTCGCGCAGGGCTTCGACGAACTCGAGAAACTCGATGCGATGCTCCGCTTCGAGGGCTTTGGCGCGTTCACGCAGGCTGGACC
>JBEDHT010000135.1:0-6131 GCA_041174025.1 Pseudomonadota bacterium | reverse complement strand
GTTCGTCAAAGCGGGTGGTTTGCGTGCGGCGATCAGGCTCGGCCTGCTGGTGCTGTTTGCACAGATAATGCTCGGCGGCTGGACCAGCACTAATTATGCAGCGCTGGCCTGCACGGATTTTCCCGCCTGCCATGGCGAATGGCTGCCGCCAATGGATTTCTCAAATGCCTTTCACTGGATACGCGATTTGGGTGAGTCGATCGACGGTACCCCGCTGAGCCTGGCCGCACTGACCGCCATTCAATGGACGCATCGCATCGGCGCGCTGGTGGTGCTGGTGTATTTCGGACTGTTGGTCTGGCGATTGTTGCGGGTCGAATATGTGAGCAATGTCAGCTTGCTGCTGTTGACTTTGCTGCTTGTGCAAGTTGCATTGGGGGTTGCCAACCTCCTGCTGCATTTGCCGCTGGTGCTGGCGGTAGGACATAACCTCGGGGCTGCGCTGCTGGTGGTTACCCTGGTGGTGTTGAATTCAAAAATTACAGAATTGCCAAAATAGGGAGGCGTTTCATGAGTGCTATCACGATTGCAAACCTGCAGAAAATCACCGTCCATCTGAGTCAGGAATTTCTCAAATTCTTCCCGCTTTGCAAACCGCGGGTGACGGCGCTGATTGTCTTCACTGCGATGATAGGCATGTTTCTGGCTACGCCCGACATGGTGCCGCTCAGTCTGTTACTGGCGGCAACCCTGGGCATCGGCATGGCGTCCGGCGCGGCGGCGGCATTCAATTGCCTGATCGAGCAGAAGATCGATGCGCGCATGGCTCGCACGCGCGGCAGGCCGTTACCCACCGGGCAAGTGACGACCATGCAGACGCTGGTGTTTGCAACCCTGCTCGGGCTGGCGGGCTTGCTGATACTTTATTATCTGGTCAATCCGCTCACCATGTGGCTCACCTTTGCCACCTTCCTCGGATATGCGGTGATATACACCATATTCCTCAAACCGGCGACGCCGCTCAATATTGTCATCGGCGGTGCATCCGGCGCCATGCCGCCAGTGTTGGGCTGGGCAGCGGTCAACAACGTGGTTGGTCCGGAAGCGCTGATACTTTTTCTTATTATCTTTGCCTGGACGCCGCCGCATTTCTGGGCGCTGGCGCTTTACCGGCGTGCCGAATACGCCAAAGTCGGCATGCCCATGCTACCGGTGACGCATGGCGAGGAGTTCACCCGCCTGCACATTCTGCTCTATACCGTGATTCTGTTCGGGGTTGCCTTGATGCCCTACGGTTATGGCATGAGCGGCCTGATTTATCTGGCGGCATCGCTGGTGCTCAACAGCATATTCATGGTCTATGCCGTCGCGCTTTATCGCAAATACTCCGATACGCTTTCGCGTAGCATGTTCAGGTACTCCATTCTCTATCTCAGCCTGCTGTTTGCAGCATTGCTGGTCGATCACTACTGGTACATCGGACTCTAGGAAAGCGCTCATTTATTCGTCATACCGGTGCAGGCAGTTTTCCAGTGCTTTTGTTCAGCTGGGTTCCGGCCTGCGCCAGAACGACAAGACCGCATAAATAAGTGTTTCCCTAATGCCATCACGGTGCCTTCGGGAGTACTGACAAGTCCTGATTCGTGATTCCGGCGAAAGCCGGAATCCAGTATTTTCAAGCGCCTGGACACCAGCTTCTGCCTGAGTGACGTACTTGTTCAGCGCTTCCTTTGCAGCCCGGCGAGAGATTGCCAGGGTGAGCACGGCCCGTTCTCGCTGTTTGCTGAATACCTGGGCTATCAATTAAATCAGGTAAATTTCCCCATACAAATATTAATTTTTATCACCTATTTGGGTGATGACGCCAAGTGTTCCATTTGTAAAAATCCCGGTGCAAGTTAGGGTTATCGGTATTTCCGTTTTCCTTTTGCATATCTTGGGGGTGGGATTAAGTGTCATTATTATCATTTAATGGTTGGGTGTCATGCGGGTGGTGCACGGATATGCGTAAGGATGTCCGTAAAAAAGCATGCTTGATTTCCTTCATCTCGTTGCCCTGCCTGTTCTCCTTTTTGGCGAATGCAGCGGAGCCCGCCATCCCCGCCGGGATGGAGCAGGCGATACGTGCGGCAATGCAAACCCACCCTGATGTCATGGCAGCGGATTCACAGATGCTGTCGGCGCATTCGCAAGTGCAGGCTGGAGATTACCGCTGGTTTCCCCGTGCCGAAGTCTCTGCGCGAACCGGTAAAAGCGGTGACCGTTACTCTGTCATTGGCTTGCAACAGACATTATGGGATGCCGGCAGGCTGAATGCGGATTACGAAGCAGTAAAGGCTAATGAACAGGCGGCGCTTTCCGGCAAGAGTGCTGCCATGGAAACCATTGGCATGGCTGCAGCCAATGCCTATCTCAACCTTGCACGTGCAAGAGAGCAGTTACAGGTCGCTGAGGAAAATGTAAAAGAACACAGAAAGCTGCATTTCAGTGTGTTGAAACGAAGCGATGGTGGCATTGGCAGCAAATCTGACGTCACGCTGGCTATTTCAAGATTGCAACAGGCGCGTGCGGCAGCCAGGCAGTGGCAGGGCGAAGTCGGCCGTGCCGAAGCTGCCTATCTCTCGGTGATCGGCACGGAAGCGCCAGTAAGCCAGCTGCAAGCACCCGCGCTGTGGGAAGTCGAAAATGGCCGGGCAGGCGTGATTGCCCGAGTCAATGCACGCTCACCCTCTCTGCAAAAGCTGCGCGAGGAAGTCAGGGTTGCTGAAGCGGTAGTCGATTCGAAAAAAGCCCAGCTATACCCATCTCTCTATGCCCGTATCGATAACACCCGTTATTTTGGGGACAGCCCGGTCGATAACGACACCCGTTTTTCCATTAATTTCGAATGGCAGAACGATGTTGCATTGAGTCAGCGTTATCAGATCGAATCTGCCCAGCATCAAGTCATGGCTGCCCGCCGTGCGCTGGAGTCAGAAGGACGGCGGCTGACCGAAGCCGCCAGCAGTTACTGGGACGATTATATGACGGCAATCAATCGTACTGCCGAGCTGGATCAGTTTGCCGCTTCGGCGGATGAGACCGTGCAACTCTTCAAGCGTCAATTTACTATCGGCCGCCGCTCATGGCCGGAGGTCATGAACTCCTTGCAAGACTTATACGCCGCCCGTAACCAGAAAGTGGATGCCCGCTACGCTGCAATGGCCTCTCGCATGCGGCTCGCATTTCTCGGTGGCGAGATGGACGGCCTGTTGGGCCTACGTGCGCCGGCAAGCCTGCAGAACGATGCCGCAGGGCAGCCATGAACCAGCAACTGGATCGTGATCAGTTTATCAACGCGCTGGCATCCTGGATGCGCTGGCGTGGTCACAGCATCCCCCACAACATGCTTTCGCAACGCTTTCCATTTCCTCCCGGTGCTATTGCTCGGCCAGCATTGAAAAAAGCGGCAAACGAGATCGGCATTCATCTCACTTTCAAAAAAAAGCAAAAAACTACTCCTGCTCCCGAAAGCTTTCCGCTGATCGCCGTGATGGAAGATGGAAGCGTATGCGCCATTAGGCAAATGGATGTGCAAGGGCGCCTGATTGCCAGTCAGGTCGGTGGTGAGGCAGCAATTATTCCTGCGGACAAGATTGCCGGCTGGATATCGGTAGGCATAAGCGCAAAAAAACTGCATCGGGAAATTTTAGGCGTGGTGGAAAATGGCGCCGGCTGGTTCTGGAATGCCTTTATTGCCAATTGGTGGGCCTATCTGCAAGGGGCGATCGCGGCAGGTTTTGCCAGTATGCTTGGTCTTGCTGCGGCTATTTATACCATGCAAGTCTATGATCGCGTCATTCCGAGTGATGCCACCAATACCCTGATGGTACTGACTATCGGCGTCGCGATTGTCTATGCGCTTGAGTTGGTGCTGCGCACATTTCGCGCCTATGTGCTCGATTATGCAGGCAAGCGGGTTGACCTTGATGTGTCTGAAAAAGTTTTCGATCAGGGGGTCGGCATCCGCATGGAGGCCCGCCCGCAACATACCGGTACTTTCATTGCCCAGTTGCGCGAACATGAATCTCTACGCGATTTTGTCATGTCTGCTGCGATATTTACGCTCGCTGACTTCCCGTTCTTGCTGGTCTTTCTTGCCGTCATGTGGATTATCGGTGGCAATCTGGTGCTGATTCCCGTCATCGTCATACCGCTCCTGATCATTGTCAGTGCGTTGCTGCAATGGCCGGTAATGCGACTTTCGCGCGAGAGTATCAGGGAGAGTAATGCGCGTTCAGGTTTGTTGATCGAGTCGATGGAAGGCGCTGAAACCCTCAAAACGCTTAATGCTGAGTGGCGCATGCGTCGCCGCTGGCGTGAGTTGACCGAGCTGGTCAGTGCGAGTGGCATAAAGCTCAAATCCATCAGTAACTTCACGAACCATTTCGCTTCTACGGTTCAGTCGCTCATGTATGTCGCCATTATTGCCACTGGCGCGCTCATGGTGCGGGATGGAGATATTACCGTGGGGGCGCTGATCGCTTGTTCCATTCTTGCCGGCCGTGCCGTTGCGCCGGTATCCCAGCTTATCGGGCTGCTCACTCGCATCTATCAGGTCAAGGCCTCTGCACAGACGCTGGACAATATTATGGCCATGCCGGTAGATCGTCCCAGCCATGCCAATTTTCTGGCGCTCGAACGCTGTCAAGGCACTCTGGCAATGGCCAATGTTCAGTTCAATTATGGCGAGTCAGATGTGGTGGCGCTCAACATTCCTGCGCTGGAGATTGCTGCCGGGGAACGTATTGCGCTACTAGGCCGCACCGGCTCGGGAAAATCGACGATGCTGAGGTTGCTGTCCGGCCTATATCAGCCGACCAAGGGGCGTGTGCTGATGAATGGCGTCGATATCCATCAGATCGATCCCTCCCGTTTCCGGCACGCGGTCGGGTACATGACCCAGGATGTCAGGCTGTTTTCCGGCACACTAAAAGAAAATCTGCTGCTTGGCGCCGGTGATGTCAGCGATGACCGCCTGCTTGAAGTTGCGCGCGTCACCGGGATTGACCGCTATGTAGGTTACCACCCGAAGGGTTTTGATTTGCCGATATACGAGGGCGGCAGCGGGCTTTCCGGTGGACAGAAACAAGCGGTCGGTCTTGCCCGGTTGATGCTTGCCGACCCTGATGTCTTCCTGCTGGACGAGCCGACTGCTGCCATGGATCAGCAGACTGAACGCGAGTTCATCAAATCCTTCGGCGAATGGCTCGGTGATGGACGCACGCTGGTGATTGCAACCCACAAGCCTTCGATACTTACGCTGGTTAACCGGATCATCGTACTTGAGCAAGGCAAGGTGCTCATGGACGGCCCGCGCGAAAAAATATTGCAACAACTTGCCGCCCCTGCCGGCCACATCAAAGCAGCTTGAACCCGTCATGCAATCAGGAAAGGCCATCGCTTGAATCACATCGTCTCCAATAATCAGGGTTTCAAATTGCTGATGGGCGGCATCCTGCTCGCAACCTTGCTTGCCGGCCTCGCAGCGTTCGGCTGGTGGGCCAGTACACATGAGCTGGATATCATGACCCGCGCCCCGGGCACAGTCATTCCGAGTAGCCGGGTCCAATCCATCCAGAGCCTGGATGGCGGCATAGTCGATGAAATTCTCGTCAAGGAAGGCGATATCGTCGAAAAAGACCAATTGCTGTTACGGATAGAGCGCGACAAGGCGCAGGCTATCTACCGTGAAACATTCTCCAGAGTGGCTTCACTGGAAGCCGCCATTGCACGTTTACGCGCTGAAGTGCTCGGTGTTCCCCTTATTTTCCCGGAAAGCACCGCCGATTTCCCTGATGTTGTCAATGCTCAACGTATTCTCTACAACAAGCGCCTGTCGGCGCTGAATGAAGAGCTTGCCGTTCTGCAGCAAACCTTGCGACTGGTCGAAAAGGAACTCAGCCTCAACGAGCCCATGCTGGAAACCGGAGAGGTCAGCGAGGTTGAAGTCATACGACTGCGCAGGCAGGTGAACGAAATCAAGGGTGGCATCACTCAGCGACGCAACAAATATCTGAGCGAGTCGCAGGCCGAAATGACCAAGGCGCAGGATGAGCTTGCAGTCCAACGCCAATCGCTTGCGGCCCGCAAAACTGCGCTGGATCAGGTTGATATTCACGCGCAGGTCAAGGGTGTCGTCAAAAACATAC
>JBEDHT010000134.1:0-5208 GCA_041174025.1 Pseudomonadota bacterium | reverse complement strand
TTCATATTGTCCTTGACAAGGTTTTTTGGCTTTGATGTAATAGCTCCAACAAGTTTCATGTGGGTAAAAAAAGTTAATAAGTGTTTTTGGTTTGCAGTGCTGTCGCAAACCGGATTATTGGCTTTGATGACCGGGTGAATATATCTAATTGTGGGGATTTTGAATGGCTTATCAGCTGCTTAAGTTTGCTCTGGGACGTGAGTATAAAGAACCACGTTTTTTCAGGGATTGTCAGACACCCAAAAAGTCCTATGACGCGGTCATTATCGGCGGTGGCGGCCACGGTCTCGCCGCAGCCTATTACCTCGCCAAGGATCACGGCATTACCAATGTCGCGGTGCTGGAACGCGGATATATCGGCGGCGGCAACACCGGCCGCAATACCACCATCGTGCGTTCCAACTACCTGACGCCAGACGGCGTCAACTTCTACGATGCCAGCGTCAAGCTGTTCGAAGGGCTTTCCACCGAGCTCGACATCAATCTGTTTTATTCCAACCGCGGTCACTTCACGCTGGCACACTCGGAATCGGCGATGCGCACCATGCGCTGGCGCGCCGAGGTGAACAAGCATGTCGGCGTCAAGAGCCGCGTCGTCGGTACCGATGAAATCTCGCGTGCCTGCCCGCAGCTCGATATCACCTGCAGCGGTAAATCGCCGATTCAGGGCGCGCTCTATCACGAACCGGGTTCGATTGCCCGTCACGATGCAGTCGCCTGGGGTTATGCGCGCGGTGCCGACAGCATGGGCGTTGAAATTTTCCAGAACACTGAAGTGCAGGGCATCGACGTCAAGGACGGCAAGGTGCAGGGCGTACATACCAGCCGCGGCTATATTTCCACCGGCAAGGTGCTGTCTGCCGTCGCCGGTTTCACGCCGCGCGTGTGCAAGATGGTCAACCTGCAAACGCCTATCGTCATCCACCCGCTGCAGGCTTGCGTCAGCGAACCGATGAAGCCCTGGCTCGACACGATCCTCGTTTCCGGCAGTCTGCATGTTTACGTCAGCCAGTCCTCGCGCGGCGAGCTGGTCATGGGTTCCTCGCTCGATCCTTACGAAGTGCACTCGACCCGCTCGACCTTTGATTTCGTCGAGGGCCTCACTTCGCACATTGTCGACATGTTCCCCTTCCTCTCCAACGTCAAGATCGTCCGTCAGTGGGCGGGCATGGCCGACATTACGCCGGACTTCGCACCGATCATGGGCAATACGCCGGTCAGGGGCTTCTACCTCGATGCGGGCTGGGGAACCTGGGGCTTCAAGGCGACGCCGATCAGCGGCAAGACCATGGCCTACACCATGGCCAACGACAGGCCGCATGAATTGATTCATTCATTCCGCATGTCGCGTTTTGAAGAATACGAATTAACAGGTGAAAAGGGCGCTGCTTCGGTCGGCCACTAGGCTGAAGAAGCGTCGAAAGCAGAGGCGAAACGAAAATGAAACTTCTTGAATGTCCGATGAATGGCGTCAGGCCATTAAGCGAATTCCTCTTCGGCGGCGAGTATCGCGAGATGCCTGACCCCGATGGCAGCGATGACTACGAGTGGGCCGGTTACGTGCACTACCGCGATAACGCCCCCGGCGTGAAAAAGGAGTGGTGGTACCACGGGCCGAGCGGCACCTGGTTCATCGCCGAACGCAACACGCTGACCGATGAAGTGTTGAAGACCTACTTGTTCGGCAAGGATCAGACTGGCAGCAAGACCAATAAAAATCAGACTACAGGTACGGAGCAATCAATATGAGCATGAGATTGCCAAAACAGGCAGGTGAGTGGATCAGCCGCGACAAGGCCGTGCGTTTCACCTTCGAAGGCCAGGAATACAGCGGTTACGAGGGCGATACCATCACCAGCGCGCTGTGGGCTGCCGGTGTCAAGGTGCTGGGCCGCAGCTTCAAGTATCACCGCGCACGCGGTGTGCTGAGTTGTGCCAACCATGACGTCAACGTCATGGTGACCGATGGCAACGATACCAATATCCGCGGCGATGTCGTTGCGCTCGGTAACGGCATGAAGCTCGATGCGGTCAATACCGACGGCGGCGTGCTCAAGGACAAGAACAAGTACATCGACTCCATCTCGTCGCTGTTGCCGGTGGGCTTCTATTACAAGGCGTTCCACAAACCGGCCAGCCTGTTCCCGTTCTGGGAAAAGATCATCCGCAAGGCGGCAGGTCTGGGCGTGGTCAACTTCAACTATCCGCGCATCACCAAGCGCAAGCTCAACAAGCACTGTGACCTGCTGGTGATCGGTGCCGGTCCTTCCGGTCTGTCTGCTGCGCTGGCAGGGGCTTCCGAAGGTCTGGAAGTGGTGCTGGTGGACGAGAATCAAAGCCTGGGCGGTAGTCTCACTTATGACTATGCCGGCAGCGAATCTTCCAGAAAGATACTGGAAGAGCTGCAAGCCAAGGTCGCTGAAACCGCCAATATTCATGTTTATACCGGTGCTTATGCAGCCGGTTATTACGCCGATCACATGGTGCCGGTAGTGACTGCCAAGGGCATCACCCGCGTGCGTGCCAAGGCGGTCATCGTCGCCACCGGCGTATTCGAGCAGCCACCGGTGTTCCACAACAACGATCTGCCTGGTGTCATGCTCGGCTCGGCGGCGCAGCGCCTGATCAACCGTTATGCGGTCAAGCCTTTCAACAAGGGCGTGGTCGTTACCGCCAATGCGCACGGCTACCGTGTCGCGCTTGATCTGCTCAATGCCGGTGCCAAGGTGGCAGCATTGGTCGATATGCGTGCCGAAGGCCAGCGCGATGATCTGGTCGGCGAACTGGTGCGCAAGGGTGTCAAGATTTATCCGGCCAGCTGCGTCTATGAAGCAGTAGCTACCAGCGACAAGCTGGGCGTGCAGGGTGCGGTCATCTGCCCGTTCGATGAAGCAACCGGTCAGGCCAACCCCGGCAAATCGGTGAATATCGATTGTGACGGCATTGCCATGAGTGCGGGCTGGGCACCGGCTGCTGCGCTGCTCTATCAGGCCGGTACCGGCATGGGCTACAGCAACGAGATTCAGCAATTCGTGCCTAACCGTCTGCCCGCGGGCGTGTTTGCCGCCGGCCGCGTCAACGGTGTTTACTGCCTGCAGCAACGCGCCAACGACGGCATGCGTGCGGCCGCAGAGGTGCTGCGCTATCTCGGCAAGCGTGCGCCGGAAGTGACGGTCGAAAAGCAGCAGGGCCCGTCACCCAGCCATCCTTATCCGTTCGTCGAACATCCCAAGGGCAAGAATTTCGTCGATTTCGATGAAGACATCCAGATCAAGGACTTCATCAATGCCGCCAAGGAAGGCTTCGACAATATCGAGCTGATGAAGCGCTTCACCACCGTCGGCATGGGCCCGAGCCAGGGCAAGCACTCCAACATGAATGCGATCCGCATTCTGGCGAAGATCCGCAACCTGCCAGTCGAGAAAATCGGCACGACGACCGCACGTCCGTTCTTCCACCCGACACCGTTCGGTCATCTCGGTGGCCGCAGCTTCCATTCGCACCGTCTGACCTCGATCCATGCCTGGCATGAATCCGCCGGCGCCTTCTTTGTCGATGTCGGCGCCTGGTCGCGTCCCGCCTATTACCAGCAGGCCGGCAAGAGCAAGCAGCAGCTGGTGCAGGAAGAAGCGCAGGCCGTGCGTCAGTCGGCAGGCATCATCGACGGCGGTACGCTGGGCAAGATCGAAGTGTGCGGCCCCGATGCGGCGCTGTTCCTCGAGCGTTTCTATACAGGCAAATTTGCCGACCAGAAAGTGGGCACAACCCGTTACGCGCTGTTGCTGGATGAATCCGGCGTCATTGTCGATGACGGTATCGCCAGCCGCCTGGCCGATGAGCTGTTCTATCTCACCATCAGCACCTCCAACGCCGCTGCCGTCTACCGTGAAATGCAGCGCTGGCTGCAGATCTGGCAGCTCAATGTCGGCCTCGTTAACGTCACCGGTGCCTACGGCCTGATCAACGTTGCCGGCCCGGCTTCACGCGATATCGTCGGCAAGCTGGTCAGTGTCGATCTTTCCGACGCCGCTTTCCCGATGGGCGCTGCCTGCGAGACTGAAGTACTGGGTGTGCCGGTGCGTCTGGTACGGGTCGGCTTTGTCGCTCACCTGGCCTACGAAATCCACATGCCGAGCGCGCACGGACTGAACTTCTGGCAGGCTTTGATGGAGGCCGGTGCAGGCCACGGCATCCGTCCTTTCGGCACCGACACCCAGCGCCTGTTGCGTCTGGAGATCGGCCACCACATGCCGGGTTACGACACCGACGGTCTTACCAACCCTTACGAAGTCGGCGCCGAATCGGCCCTAGCCATGGACAAGCCGTTCTTCATCGGCCAGCGCAGCCTCAAGATCATCGGCAAGAAGAAAGTCGCCAAGCTGCTGGTGCCGTTTGTACTCCCTCAGGAGTATTCCGGCGAGATGCCGCAGGATTGTAACCTCGTCATTGACGGCGCCGCCATCAAGGGCCGCGTCACCAGTATCGCCTACAGCCCCGCTGCAAAACGCATCATCGGCCTCGCTTATGTAGACCCGGCGAAGGACAAGCCCGGTTCGGTGTTCGATATCCGCACCGATAACGGCTCCATCGTCAAGGCGACCGTCGTTGAAACACCGTTCTTCAATGCGGCTTAAAGGAATCAGGACATGACAACAGCACAGACAGCAATGATCAGGAAAACGCCGGTGGCGTATGCCCAGCAGGCCTTGAAGCCGAAGATGGGCGAGCTGAACGGCATGGAAGTCGCGCTTGAATTCGAGGGCGCCAGCGTCGAAAACGCCCGCAAGCAGTTGCTCGGCGTGACCGATGTGAGCTGCTTCCAGCGCTTCTCGGTAAAGGGCCCGCAAGCCGCCGCATGGCTCGCCGCCAAGGGCATGAACACACCGGCTGCAATCAACAGCTGGGATGAGGCCGCGCCCGGCACCATGATTCTGCGACTCGGCGGCAGTGAATTCCTGCTCGAAGACCAGCACAGCGGCGATACCTGCGCGACCCTGGCGAAGAGCTTCAAGCAGGCCGAGGTTGCCGGCGTATACAAGGTTCAGCGTGCGGATGCCGCTTTTATCCTGAGCGGTAGCGAAGCGCTCGACCTGCTCTCCGAACTTTGCATGCTGGACTTGCGCGACAGCGCGCTGGGCGCCAACGCGGTGGTGATGACGCAAGTCGCCGGCATCTCGGCCACGTTGCTACGCCAGACGCTGAACGGCC
>JBEDHT010000133.1:0-3473 GCA_041174025.1 Pseudomonadota bacterium | reverse complement strand
CATGAATCAAGACATCCTGCCATTGTCCGGCGAGCTCGATGCCGCGCGTCCTGATCCTGTCGACGTTCTGCACGAAGGTGCAGTTGACGCCAAGACAGCCAATGCCGGTACTGATGGTCTGCGAGATCAGTGCATCATGCTTGTCTTCCTGAAACAGCGTCGCGCGCAAAAGACCGTTGGCAAAGCGCCGCTCAGCCGTCAGTTCGCCTGAATAGACTTTTTCAGGCTTGAGTTGCGGGTTGTTCTGAATCAGATTGTTTCCGCTGGTAATGGACTGATACAACTCGCTCACGGTGGGAAAGCGGTACGCCTGCCCCAACGCCAGACTGAAACCCCATTGCGGTGACGGCTCAAAAGTCAGGCCGAGCTTGGGCGAGAACCTGTTCGCGCTTTTATCCTGATAATCGCTTGTTTGCAGCATGTTGTTGATGGTCACGCGGTTCTGCCCGTCGAACGCCTGCCAGTGCTCGAGACGGCCGCCTAGCGTCAGCGCCCACTGCGGGTCGAATTGCCATTTATCCTGCACATAGAGCGCCTGAGTTCGGGTCTGACCGCGTGAAGAAGCGGTCAAGGCGCCCTTTTGCCCATGCTGCCAGTCTGCAGTCGCATAGGTATTGCTGCGCAATTCGTATTGATCGATGTGATAGCCGATATCGATCACATGATTCTGCGGCCGCCAGCTGCCGCGCAGATCGAACGTGCGCCAACCGGTTCCTGCCATATCGACGATACGGCCGGTTTTGTTGAGATAGGGATTGCCGAGTGTTATATCGTCGTTCGCAGTCAATGCCGTCGATGCGCTGTTTTTGTCCCTGTTGTAGTCATAGTCGCTGATACTCGCTTGCCAATCGAACAAGCCGCCGCTGTCCGATCTGATTTCCAGCGCCTGCATCACATGCAGCGCCTCACTTTCGGCGGGGCTGAAGCCGCTGATGTTGAAGCGGCTGCCATCGAAACGCACGCGGCTGTTATAAACCGGGTTGCCCGTTGCATCGCGCAAATAAGTCTCGACATCGCTTTTGCTGTCGAGCTGCCAGATGCCCAGGGTGTAGGCGAGGCGAACATCCTGCGTAATGTCATAGGCCAGCTTGAGTTTGGCGTTGTCCTGCACGGTCTGGTCCTTGCTGATCGCGCCGAAGACCAGGCGGCTCTGGCCCTTGTCGCCGCTGTCGCGGCTTGCGCCGCTGACCGCGATGCCACCGGCCATCGCGCTACCCACATTCGCATCGCGCACGACAAAATCCATCGGCTGCCCGTCATTCTCCAGACGGTCGGCGCCGATCCAGAACGACACATCGCCGACACGATTGCCTGCATACGCGCTGAGATGATGGCCGCTCAGATGTTCATCGGTGCCATACAACTTGAAGTGCTGCTGAAAGACCTGCGCACTGGCATGCGTTTCAAATTTCGACGGCATGCGCGTCGTCATGTTGAGCACCCCGCCCATGGAGTTTCCGGCATAAAGCGCCGAATATGGCCCGTACATGACATCGACCCGCGCGATCTCGTCCGGCGAAACCAGGCCCCAGCGCGGCGGAAAGGCAAAGGAATTGCCGAGCAGATTGGAAAGCAGAATGCCGTCCGCATACAGCAGCGTTTGCGCACTGGACAAAGTACCGGCAGTTCGGCTGGCGATGATACCGTTGCGGTCACCGATGTAGCGCTCGCGCACCTGCAGGCTGGGCAGATATTTGAAGGTTTGCGCCGAGGTCGTGGCGTTGATGTTTTCCCTGATCTGCGTGGCGTCATAGCTTTCCAGCACAGCCGGCGTCTGTTCCGCATGACGGTTGACCGGCGCGCTGATCTCGATCTCCTGCAGCTCCAGCGCCTCCTGGTGTTCAGACTGCGCATGGCCCGCCATCATCATCAACAGGGCGGCCAGCAGAATTTTTTCATGGTTGTTATTCATATGCGTTTCAATGCTGCCCGGGCAGAATATCTGCCATCCGCCGCGTGGTAATGACCGGAATATTCTGGGTTGAAGCCCCGCGAAATTCAATGCGTTATTTTGTCGCAGGGCTGTTGATGAACTTTTTACTTCAGAAAGCTGACGTATGGTTGGAGGCACATTGATAGTAAATAACAATCACAATGATACAAACAATTGATTTTTGTTATTGATGATTCATGCTTATAGTCTGCTCATCCTCTATCACAACAAAAGGAGTGACATCATGGAAAACAAGGCAACCACTGCCGGCAAGTGCCCGGTCATGCACGGAGGCAATACGGCCACCGGCAACTCGAACATGGATTGGTGGCCGAAGTCGCTGAACCTCGACATCCTGCACCAGCACGACAGTAAGACCAACCCGCTGGGAGCAGATTTCAATTACCGTGAGGCGCTGAAGAAGCTCGACGTCGATGCGCTGAAAAAGGATCTGCACGCGCTGATGACCGACAGCCAGACATGGTGGCCAGCGGACTGGGGCCACTACGGCGGCCTGATGATCCGTATGGCATGGCACGCCGCAGGCACTTATCGTGTTGCCGACGGTCGCGGTGGGGCCGGTACCGGCAACCAGCGTTTTGCACCGATCAACAGCTGGCCGGACAACGGCAACCTCGACAAGGCCCGCCGCCTGTTGTGGCCGATCAAGAAAAAATACGGCAACCAGATCAGCTGGGCCGATCTGATCATTCTTGCCGGCAATATTGCTTATGAATCCATGGGTCTCAAAACCTTTGGCTTCGCCTTCGGCCGCGAGGATATCTGGCACCCGGAAAAGGACATTTACTGGGGTTCGGAAAAAGAATGGCTGGCACCCAGCGGTAGCGAAGGCAGCCGCTATTCCGGCGAGCGCGACCTGGAAAATCCTCTGGCCGCTGTCATGATGGGCCTGATCTACGTCAACCCCGAGGGCGTTGACGGCAAGCCTGACCCGATCAAGACCGCCCATGACGTGCGCATCACCTTCGAGCGCATGGCGATGAACGACGAGGAAACCGTTGCCCTGACGGCAGGCGGTCACACGGTAGGCAAGTGTCATGGTAATGGTGATCCGAAATTGCTGGGGCCCGATCCGGAAGCTGCCGATGTCGCTGAGCAGGGTTTAGGCTGGAACAACCATACTTCGCGCGGCATCGGTCGTAATACCGTCACCAGCGGGCTCGAAGGTGCGTGGACGACGCATCCGACCCAATGGGATAACGGCTACTTCGACCTGTTGCTCGGCTACGACTGGGAACTGAAGAAGAGTCCGGCTGGCGCATGGCAGTGGGAACCGATCAACATTAAAGAAGAAGACAAGCCTGTAGATGTTGAGGATCCTTCTATCCGCTACAACCCGATCATGACCGATGCAGACATGGCAATGAAGATGGATCCGGAATACCGCAAGATCTCCGAGCGCTTCCACAAGGATCCGGCGTACTTCTCGGAAGTCTTCGCCCGCGCATGGTTCAAGCTGACCCACCGCGACATGGGTCCGCGCACCCGTTACATCGGACCCGAAGTGCCGAAAGAGGAC
>JBEDHT010000132.1:0-3484 GCA_041174025.1 Pseudomonadota bacterium | reverse complement strand
GGATGAGGAAACTCAGCGTAATCGCGGCCAGCACCTCAGGCACCAGCTGCAACACCGGTTGCTTTGATAGCTCAAGACCACCCTTGAGACCGATTGCCAGCAACAGGTAAATGGACAGCGTCTCGTAGAGGGCTTCGGGCAGGCGCAGGTCGGACTTGACCAGCCGGGCAAAAACGCCGAGCAGGAAAAACAGAATGACAACGTCGAAAATCAATCCAGCTATACTCCCTTATTCGATTTGCGAAAATTCCAGCGCATTGCCGTCCGGATCGCGGCAGAACAGCGCGGCACGGCCCGACTTGCTTTTGCTGTATGGAATGCCGGCAGCTTCGAGCGCCTCGACGACGGCATCCAGACTCCTGACATGCATGGCCAGATGAATATCACGGCCGCCATGCGCCGGCCGCTGCACCCCTGCATAGGGATTATCGACTTCCATCAGATGAATCTGGTTGGGGCCGATGTCATACCAGACGCCGGCGAACTCGCGTTCCGGACGCTTGGGATCGGGTTTGAGCCCGAGCAACCCCTCATAAAAAGCTCTCGATCTGGCAATGTCGGAAACGATCAAGCCGGTATGCAAATAATGTGTAATTTCAATCATGATGCACCTGCATGTTGATTATGACCTGAACATGAAATAGACCGCGCCGAGCAGACAGAGCGCAGCCCAGAGAAAATCCAGTTTGACCGGTTGCTGCATGTAGAGGATCGCGAACGGCACGAACACCACCAGCGTAATCACCTCCTGCATGATCTTCAACTGCGCGAGCGAAAGCACGGTAAAGCCGATACGGTTCGCCGGTACCTGAAACATGTATTCGAACAGGGCAATGCCCCAGCTGACCAGCGCGGCGACCATCCAGGGCTTGTCGTTGAGATTCTTCAGATGGGCATACCAGGCAAACGTCATGAACACGTTCGACAGAATCAGCAGGCCGGCTGCTTGCACCCATGCAGGCATCTCTGCTCCGTCAGGCGATCAAACCGCTTCTTCGCCGGTTTCACCGGTACGGATACGAATGACCTGCTCGACACTGGTGACAAAAATCTTGCCGTCGCCGATCTTGCCGGTACGCGCCGCCTTCACGATGGCTTCGACTGCGGCATCCACCAGATGATCGGCGATCACCAGTTCCAGCTTGATCTTGGGCAGAAAATCGACCACGTATTCCGCGCCTCGATAGAGTTCGGTATGCCCCTTCTGGCGGCCGAATCCCTTTACCTCGGTGACGGTCAGGCCGGTAATACCGATTTCGGATAGCAGCTCGCGCACTTCATCCAGCTTGAAAGGCTTGATAACGGCTTCAACTTTTTTCATTTTTAACTCCTGACATTAACCAACCTGTTAATCATCCCGTTCACCATTCAGCGCAAAAGCGCAGGCTCAGGACGAAAATTTGAATTTCGATGTTATCGGATATCGGCGGTCTTTGCCAAACCCGCGATGCGTGATCCGCACACCGACCGGGGCCTGACGCCGCTTGTACTCGTTGCGGTCGATCAGGTTGAGCACACGCGTCACATCCGTCTCACGATAGCCCATGCCGATGATTTCCTGATGACTGCAGTCATGCTCGACATAGGCTTCCATGATCGCATCCAGCACGTCATAAGGCGGCAGGCTGTCCTGATCGGTCTGTCCCGGCCGCAACTCGGCCGAGGGCGGCCTGCTGAGGATGCGTTGCGGGATGACCGGCGAAATCCGGTTGCGATATTGTGCCAGCTTGTAAACCAGCGTTTTCGGCACATCCTTCAGCAGCGAAAAACCGCCCGCCATGTCGCCGTACAAAGTGGAATAACCGACCGCCATTTCGCTCTTGTTGCCGGTGGTCAGGACAATGCTGCCGAACTTGTTCGACAGCGCCATCAGCAGCATGCCGCGTATGCGCGCCTGCAGATTTTCCTCTGTCGCATCGAACGGCAAGCCCTTGAAATCAGGCGCCAGCGTCTGGCAAAAAAGATCGTACAGCGGCTTGATTGCCAGCTCCGAATATTTCACGCCAACCATTCGCGCCATGGCTTCGGCATCCTGCACGCTCATATCCGAGGTGAATTCCGAAGGCATCATGACCACCCGCACCGCATTGGCACCGAGCGCATCTACAGCAATCGCCAGCGTCAGCGCCGAATCAACCCCGCCGGAAAGACCCAGCACCACTCCGGGGAAACCATTCTTGCCGACGTAATCCTTCAATCCCAGGCACAAGGCCTTGTACACCGAAGGCTCCAGCGCCAGATTCGGTATCTTGTCTGCCGACAGCGGCTCTCTCTCGCTGAGCTCGATCAGACCAAGCGCCTCTTCGTACTCCGCCAGTTGTTGCGTCAGGTTGCCAACCGAGTTCAGCACAAAAGATGCGCCATCGAACACCAGTTCATCCTGACCGCCGACCAGGTTGGCATAGATCAGCGCCAGGCCGGTTTCACGCACGCGCGCACGCGCGACTTCGTAACGCTCGCTCTGTTTTTCAATGTGAAACGGCGAAGCATTCAAGGCCAGCAGCACTTCGGCGCCCGCCTGCTTTGCTTTGGCGGCAGGGCCCGGCTCCCACACATCGGCGCAGATAAGGACGCCGAAACGGACACCGCCATGCTCGAACACCAGCGGCTCACTGCCCGGCGCAAAATAGCGCACTTCATCGAACACGCTGTAATTGGGCAGTACATGCTTGTGGTAAGTCGCCTGCACTGCACCCCTGTCGACCAGCGAGGCGGCGTTGTAACAAACACCGTTTTCGATGACCGGATGACCGACAAGGACGGCAATGCCTTCGATGTCGGCTGCGAGCTGCTTCAGCGCAGTCGCGCATACCTGATTGAAATCCTCGCGCAACAGCAGGTCTTCAGGCGGATACCCACTGAGTGCCAGCTCAGGCGTGATCAACAGGCTCGCACCGGCATGCCGTGCCTCTGTCGCATACTGCCGGATTTTTGCGGCGTTGCCGCTGATGTCGCCGACGGTACAGTTGATCTGCGCGATCGCGATTTTCATAAGCTCACTGCCGGTCCGCTGTTGAATTGTGTTGTGTAAAGGCTGTCGCTGCGATCATGCCGGCTCAATTGCCGCCGGCATCCTTGATCAGTTTGACGATGTCTGCATTTCTGCTTTTCAGCGCATAGACATAGGCGGTCAGCCCGTACTGATCGCGCACCTTGACCTTGACGCCGCTGTCCAGCAGCAGTTTCACCATCTTGTCGTCGCCGTTCGACACCGCAAGATGCAGCAAGGGCGTCGACTGCGAATCCTTCTGATTGACGTTGGCACCGGCCTTGATCAGTTCGGCTGCAGCTTCAACCTGCGATTTCTTCACGGCCCAGGTCAAAGCGGTCCATTTCTGGTAATCGCTGGCATCGACCAGCGCACCGCGCTCAAGCAGGGCAGCAATGGCCTCACGGTTACCCTCGCGGGCAGCGTACATCAAGGCAGTGGCGCCATGCCGGTCGCGCAGGAAAGTATCGGCGCCGTTGTCCATCAGAGTCTTGA
>JBEDHT010000131.1:0-3261 GCA_041174025.1 Pseudomonadota bacterium | reverse complement strand
CCCATGTGCCAGTACTCGGCCATCGACGGCATGGCGAACGCGTGGCATATGGTGCATCTCGGCAGCCGCGCAGTCGGTGGCGCTGCCCTGGTCATGGTGGAAGCGACCGGCATCTGCCCCGAGGGCCGCATCACCCCGGGCTGCCTGGGGCTGTGGTCGGACGCTCAGCGCGACGCGCTCAAACCCATGGTGGCGTTCATGCAGCAGCAAGGTGCGCTGGCCGGCATTCAGCTCGCGCATGCAGGACGCAAGGCATCGTGCGACACGCCCTGGCAGCACAGCCGCCATCTGGCGCCGCAACAGGGCGGCTGGCAGACCGTGGCACCTTCCGCGCTGGCACTGACGCCGGATCACGCAACTCCCGTCGCGCTCGACAGACAGGGTATCGACGACATCTTTTCGATGTTCATGGCTGCCGCCCGGCGCGCGCTGGATGCCGGATTCGACGTAATCGAACTGCACTGCGCGCACGGCTATCTGTTGAATTCCTTTCTCTCGCCGTTGACTAACCAGCGTGATGACGAATATGGCGGCAGCCTGGAAAACCGTTGCCGTCTGCCCTTGCGCATCGCCAAAGCATTGCGTGAATTCTGGCCGCAGGACAAACCGGTATTCGTGCGCATCTCGGCAACGGACTGGGTCGAAGGCGGCTGGGACCTGGCGCAATCGATACAGCTGGCCAAGTGGCTGAAGGAAGCCGGCATCGACCTGATCGATTGCTCCAGTGGCGGTCTCATATTGGAGGCAAAGATTCCCTTCGGCCCCGGCTACCAGACCCGCTTTGCTGCTGATATCCGCAGCGGTGCAGGCATTGCTACCGGCGCGGTCGGCATGATCACCGCCCCGGCGCAGGCCGAGCATATTGTTGCCACCGGCCAGGCCGACGCCGTTCTGCTCGCACGCGAACTGCTGCGCGACCCCTATTGGCCGTTGCATGCCGCGCGCGAACTGCAGGCCGATGTCGACTGGCCGTTGCAATACGTCCGGGCAAAACTGTCATAACAGAAACTTAACTCAACAAAAGGAAACCGACATGAAATGGACCGACAGCCTGCGCATCGCCGAGGCGCTTTACGACAAATATCCGGATACCGATCCCAAGACCATCCGCTTCACCGACCTGTATCAATGGGTGCAGGAACTGGAAGGGTTCGATGACGATCCGGAAAAATGCGGCGAGAAAATCCTCGAAGCGATTCAGCTCGCCTGGATGGACGAAGCCGCCTGAGCGGCCCTGATACGCGGCTTTGATGCGCAACAGTGATAAAGCCGTTTTATTGATCAGCTCTTATTGATCAGCTCTTATTGACCAGAACCATGAATTGAGTGACATGCAAATCCCGCAGGAAATATTCAAGGCCTACGACATCCGTGGCATCGTCGGCAAAACGCTGACGCCGGAGATTGTTGAAGCCATCGGCCAGGCCATCGGTTCGGAAGCCACCATGCGGCGTCAGACCCGCATCTGCATCGGCTACGACGGCCGTCTTTCCGGGCCGGAGCTTGCCGCCGCACTCTCGCGCGGCATCCGCAAAACCGGTCTGCATGTCATCAATCTCGGCATGGTGGCAACACCCATGGTCTATTTCGCCGCGCAACATCTGGGGACCCAGTGCGGCGTCATGGTCACCGGCAGTCACAACCCGCCCGACTACAACGGGCTCAAGATCGTGCTGGCAGGCGAAACACTGTCCGGCAGCGCAATTCTGGGACTGCGCCAGCGCATTCTCGACAAGCAGTTGTTCGAGGGCGAAGGCAGCGAAAGCCACTACGATATTGCCGCCGATTACATCGGCAGAATCCGCGACGACATCCGCCTGCAGCGCCCGATGAAGATCGCCGTCGATTGCGGCAACGGCGTTGCCGGGGCCTATGCGAAAGCCCTGTTTGAGGCGATCGGCTGCGAGGTCGAAGAACTGTTCTGCGAAGTGGACGGCCATTTTCCCAACCACCATCCTGACCCCTCGGTGCCGGAAAATCTCGACGCATTGATACAGGCGCTGAAAAACGGCGATGCGGAAGTGGGGCTCGCCTTCGACGGCGACGGTGACCGTCTCGGCGTCGTCACGCGCGACGGCCACATCATCTACCCGGACCGCCAGCTTTTGCTGTTCGCCGCTGAAACGCTGCAGCACAACCCGGCTGCCACCATCCTGTTCGACGTCAAATCCACCCGCCACCTGGCCCCCTGGATACGGGCGCGCGGTGGCCAGCCGCTCATCTGGAAAACCGGCCACTCGCTGATGAAAGCCAAAATCCGGGAAACCGGCGCGGCGCTGGCGGGAGAAATGAGCGGGCACATATTCTTCAACGACCATCGCGATGGACGCAAGCGCTGGTTCGGTTTCGACGACGGCCTTTATGCCGGCGCGCGCATGCTGGAAATTCTCAGCCGCGCGGCCAACCCCTCGGCCGTGCTCAATGCACTGCCGGACAGCGTCAGCACGCCCGAACAACACATCGCAATGGCGGAAGGCGAACCGCACCGGCTGATTGCCGCCCTGCAAAAGAGTGCGACATTCGAGGGTGCCAGGGAAGTCATCACCATCGACGGGCTGCGCGTCGAGTACGCCGACGGCTTCGGCCTGATGCGCCCTTCCAACACCACGCCGGTGATCGTGCTGCGCTTCGAGGCCGACAGCGCCGAAGCCCTGCAGCGCATTCAAGCGCAGTTCCGCGCCATCATTCTGGCCGCTGCGCCGGACGTCAGGCTGCCGTTCTGATGTCCGTACAAAGACTGATACTTGCTTTGATCTGGGTCGCGCTGGCCGGCCTGATCTATTATCTGGCAGAAGCGGCGCTCAACCCCAACAAGGCCGAGTTGCTCGGCGAATCGCGGGTGGTGGTGCTGGAGCGCGGCCTCGACGGACATTACCGTGCAGAAGCGCTGATCAACGGCAGAAAAACCAGCGTGCTGGTCGATACCGGCGCCACCGGCGTCGCCATCTCGCAGTCACTGGCAGACAAACTGGGCCTGCAGAGCCGTACCGCAATCCGCACCCGCACCGCCAACGGCGACACCGTGGCTTACGCAACCCGCATCGACTCGATCAGAATCGGCGGGATCGAAGCGCGCGATGTTTCCGCCATGATCGCGCCCGGTCTGGGCGGCGACGTACTGCTCGGCATGTCCTTCCTCGGCCGCATGGATGTCAGGCTGTACAAGGGCACCATGACCATACGCCAGATTGAGGAATAAGACGACAACCCTGCAGCCGGCAGGTTGATAAAGCAAAAGGGCAAACCCGTGCGGGATTGCCC